>CAYPUW010000241.1:0-4069 GCA_964413925.1 uncultured Rhodobacter sp.
GAAAGGTGTTGCAAAACATATATATCGGCATTTTCATCGTATCCTTGTCGATCCTCTTGTATCTGCGCAGCATCCCGGCCTCTGTGCCGATCCTTGTGTCAATGCTGGCCTCGATCCTGATCAGTTTTATCGTCATTCGGCTGCTTGGCTACAGCGTCAACATCATGACGCTGGCGGGGGTAAGCGCTGCTGTTGGCATCTTGGTTGATAATGCCAGTGTGGTGGTTGAAAATATCGACCGGCATTTCAGAGAGGGGAAAAACCGTCGCGCGTCGGTGATTGATGGCACAATGGAGGTCACTGGCGCGCTTGTTTTTTCGACCCTGACCACGGTCGCGGTGTTCGCACCGCTGGGCTTTTTAACCGGCGTATCAGGTTTTTTATTCAAGGCGTCGTCGGTTGTGATCGTGATCGCGCTCGTAGTCTCGCTGGTGTTGTCACTGACACTCGCGCCGCTTTTAAGCCACATGGCACTCGGCTTGCGCAAACAAAAGGCGGGCGTGGCAAATCAAAGCCGCCTGTTGAACATCTACAAATCCCTGCTGCGCACCAGCATGAAAGCGCCGGGGCTGATCTCACTGGCAGCTCTTTTACTGCTTGGCGCGGCTGTAAACGATGCGCGCCGCGTTGCCACCTCCTATTTGCCGGTCTGGGACGAAGGCACGTTCATAATGGATTTAGACACCCCCGCCGGGACATCTCTGGCCGAGATGGGGCGCATTATCGACGGGGTCGAGCAGGTGATTGCCGCCACGCCGCAGATAAAATCTTATTCGCGCATTATCGGCGACAGCATCATCCGCACCAATGAAGCGCATTTCTTCATGCACCCGCGAGCCAAAAACACCAACGGTTCAGCAGCGTCCGTGTTTCAGGTCATGGATACGCTTGAAAGCAATCTGGTGGCCAGATACCCCGATATAAACATCGACTTGCACCAAATCCTGCCGGACCGGTTCGATAATTTTTCAGGCCAGCAAGACAAGATCGTGGTCGAGGTCACAGGCAATGCGCTTGACGCGCTAAAACGCGATGTGGAGCGTTTGAAATCGGCATTTTTGGCCTTGTCTGACGTAAAAAAAGTCAAGGTAAAGGAGCCGGAGTACCAGCGTGAATTCAACATCCAAATAGACGCGGCAAAGCTGGCAAAGCTGGGGCTGGTGCGGGCGGACGTGCTAGATCAAATAAAAATTGCCCTGAACGGGAGCGTTGTGAACCGGCTTGACCGGGGCACGCGTCTTATCAATATCCGGGTGCAATATCCAAAACGGTGGAGAAATTTTCGCCCCATAATTCCGGATATACCTATTTTTACGCAGGGAGGTAAAACCATCCCTCTACAAGCTGTGGCCAAGGTGGTTATGGTGAAATCTCCAGATATTCTTTACCGTCAGAACGGCAGCCTTATCCTGCGAATGAAGGTCAAAATGGCTGGTAATAATCTGGGGTCAAACGCTGGCAAAATACAGGCCGCGATCGACACCACACAAATATCTGGCGATACGCAGGTCACACTGGCCGGAGACTGGCGCGCACAGGAGAAAACCTTTCGTGAACTCAGAAATGTGTTACTGTCAGCGCTATTGTTGGTCTTCACGCTGCTGCTGATCGCTTTTCGCAGCTATGGCTACGCGATCCTTGTAATGATCAATACCGGCATTTCACTAGCATTCATCGTGTTCGGACTGCTTCTGAGCAACACCATATTCAATGTCTCGACCTTCATGGGCTTGATCGCCGCGGTCGGTATTGTGGTGAATAACGGCATCCTGATCATCAGCTTTTTGCAACAAAATCTGACCAGAGGCATTGATGCCAAAAGCGCCATGATGATGGCCTGCGCAACGCGTGTGCGCCCGATCTTGATCACTTCGACAACCACAGTTTTGGGTTTTTTGCCGATGGCCCTGAGCAATGGGCGCGGCGGCGAAATGCTACAACCCTTTGCAATCGCGATCATCTTCGGTGTGCTCGGGGCGGTATTCTCCTCGTTGGTGGTTTTGCCCAACCTTTATGCATTCAGCATCAAGATTGCGCCACGTTCGGTTCGTATCCGTGTCAATCAAGGTGGGTAAAGATCAGCCGCCCAAACCGTAAAGAATTATAATTATTAGTAAAGCGGCGGCAAGGAATTGCGCGCAACGAAACACTATATTTATCGCGAAGGCGCCACGGGGGTGCCAGATAAAAGGAGATCAAAATGAAACGTCCCACCATATTATTGACCATGACGACAGCTCTCGGATTGTCCGCAGCCGGGGTTGCGCTGGCTAACCAGACTGAAACCGCTGATAACACCCAGACCGAGTCCCAGATGTTTCAGGCCGCAAAAATTTCGTTGAAAGGCGCGTCGTCAATTGCGTTGAAAGAGATTCCCGGCACCCTGTCGGCAATCGGTTTCAATGATGAAAACGGGCGAGGCGTTTATGAGGCCATTGTGGTCGCCGCGGACGGCAGCACGTCAATCGTCAAAATAGATGCCAATAGTGGTGCCATTTTGGGCAAGGGCCTCGCCTCGATGATGAACGATGGGCAGGATGAAGGTGAAAATGGTCAGGAACGCATTGGCCAAGAACATAATAACGAGTAGCATCTGACCCACCGCCTCTCCGGTGCATATTTCCGAGGGGGCGGTCAAACGCCGTGCGCCGTTATCTTAACGTTAGCGGCGCGACACACCTGATCCCAGATCGGACATGGAAACACGATGAAAATTCTACTGGCCGAAGATGACGTAAAAACCGGCGAATATATTTGCAAGGGTCTTTACGGCGAAGGTCACACCGTGGATCATTTCGAAAACGGCCGCGATGCACTGATCGAGGCCAGTTCACACGAGTACGATATGCTGATCATTGACAGGATGATGCCCGAGCTAGATGGTCTGTCACTGGTCAAGGCCCTCAGGGCAGCAAAAAACACCACGCCGATTATTTTTCTGACGTCAATGGGGGGTCTTGACGACAAAATCGAGGGGCTTGGCTCGGGTGCTGACGATTACATCGTCAAGCCGTTCGCGTTGGCGGAACTATTCGCTCGTATTCAGGCACTCGCGCGTCGCCCCGCGCTTCAGTCCGAGGTCGTGAATTTACAGGTCGCAGACCTGCATCTGGACCTTCTGAAACGAGAGGCGTTACGGCAAGGCGTTGTCATAGAGCTTCAGCCGCGTGAATTCATGCTGCTTGAATATTTCATGCAGCGGCCGGGGCGGGTTCAAACCAAGACAATGCTTCTGGAGGCCGTCTGGGGTATTCACTTTGACCCGCAAACAAGCGTGGTTGAAACCCATATCAGCAGGTTGCGCGCGAAAATCGACAAACCCTTCAAAACACGATTGCTTCAAACGCTGCACGGCATAGGGTATGTGCTGCAACCATGAGACACGCGATTTACCGGCACTGGCTGGACCTGAAAACTCGGTTCCGATCCATGTCATATTCAATGCGTTTTGCCTTGACGGTTTCGGTCGCTTTCTCCGTGGCCACAATATTGGCTGGTTCTATTTCGTACACTTTGCTGTCGCAAGAGTTGAAAAGCCGTCTTGCAGGCGACGCCAGAATTATGGCGGAAAATCTGGCGGCCACGCTGGGAACGGGCGACGTTGCTGAACTGAAATCTCAGGTTGCAGCGCAAAGCGCCTCGGTTCGGGATTTTTCGTCTCTATATCTGTTTATAGACAACAGTGGTAAGCCTGTTGCGGGGAATTTCACCCTCAAAGTTCCCTTCACGGGGGCGCGCAGGGTAACGGCAGGATGGGATATTTCGCTGAAATCCGCGAGCCAGGACATGACCGGCGAGGTTTATCAAGCCTTTGGCCTGAGGGTACCGCTTGGCTGGATTATTACCGCCAGAGATATCAAGTGGATCACCGACAGCCGCGAGGTTCTGGTGCAGTCAGTCGCTTGGGGGTTGGGGGTGGCGTTGGCAATCTCGATTGCAACGGCCCTGTTTCTAGCGCGCAGAAACGAGGCAAGGATCAATCGCCTCAATCAGGTGTTGCGTGGGGCTGCCCGAGGCGATTTGACCCTCCGCTTTACCGACGACTCCCCCCAAGACGATGACATTGCCC
>CAYPUW010000242.1:0-4068 GCA_964413925.1 uncultured Rhodobacter sp.
ACGGCAACGGCACCGAGGCGATTTTCTATGATCAAGACGACGTGCTGACAATCTCGATCCATCAAGAGCATAACTATCCCCTTGATAGCGGTGATATCGAGGATCGCGGCAGGGAGGCGGGCCTTGGCTATAACATGAATATCCCCCTGCCGCCGGGCTGTGGAGATGCCAGCTATCTTGCGGCAATTGACCTGCTTGCCGCCCCGGCCATTCGCGCGTTTCAGCCCGATGCTATCGTCATCGCTTGCGGCTTTGACGCCTCGGGGTTTGATCCGCTGGCGCATATGCTTTGTTCGGCGGCGGGGTTCGGGCAGATGACCGCGCGCATGATGGAGCTGGCACATGATCTTTGCGCCGACAAGCTGGTGATGGTGCATGAGGGCGGCTATTCCGAGGTTTATGTGCCGTTTTGTGGCCATCGCGTGATCGCCGAGCTTGCCCGAAGTGAAATCAGCGCCGCCGATCCCTTGGGCGAGACCATCAAAATTCGCCAGCCGAACCAGCGTATGGAGGATTTCCACAAGGTGATCCTCGCGGAATATGCACGATTTTTTGACCTCGACTAGCCCCCATTGACACCCGTTTACGATAGGGTCAGACAGGGCGCATCCCCCCATAAAGAAAAGTGGAGAAGACAGATGCAAAAGGTCTTTAATTCAGCCGCAGATGCGCTTGATGGCCTCCTTTCAGACGGTATGTTTATCGCCGCAGGTGGCTTTGGCCTTTGTGGTATTCCCGAGTTGCTGATCGCGGCCATTCGCGATGCAGGCGTCAAGGATTTGACGTTTGCCTCCAACAATGCCGGGGTCGATGATTTCGGGCTGGGCGTGCTGTTGCAAACCCGGCAGGTCAAGAAAATGATCTCGTCCTATGTGGGCGAAAACGACGAATTCATGCGCCAATATTTGTCCGGCGAGCTTGAGCTGGAGTTCACCCCCCAAGGCACGCTGGCTGAACGCATGCGCGCGGGTGGTGCGGGTATTCCCGGTTTTTACACCAAAACCGGCGTTGGCACGGTGATTGCCGAGGGTAAGGAGCATAAAGATTTTGACGGCCAGACCTATATTCTGGAGCGCGGTATCGTCGCCGATCTGGCCATCGTCAAGGCCTGGAAGGGCGATGCCTCTGGCAATCTGGTCTACCGCAAAACCGCGCGCAACTTTAACCCCAATGCAGCCACATGCGGACGCATCTGCGTGGCCGAGGTGGAGGAGATCGTGCCAACGGGCGCGCTTGATCCCGACATGATCCACACGCCGGGTATTTTCGTGCATCGCATCATCCAAGGCACGCATGAAAAACGTATCGAACAACGCACCACGCGGGCAGCTTAGAAAAGGACGCGATCATGGCTTGGGACAGGAACCAAATGGCTGCGCGCGCAGCACAAGAGCTTCAAGACGGCTGGTATGTGAACCTTGGCATCGGCATTCCGACGCTGGTGTCAAACTATATCCCCGAGGGGATCGATGTCACGCTACAATCCGAGAACGGCATGCTGGGCATGGGTCCGTTCCCGACCGAGGACGCGCTTGATGCCGACCTTATCAATGCGGGCAAGCAGACGATCACAGAGCTTGATCGCACCTCTTATTTCTCGTCTGCCGACAGTTTCGCCATGATCCGGGGTGGCAAGATCGCCATGGCCATTCTCGGCGCGATGGAAGTTGGTGAGAACGGCGATCTCGCCAACTGGATGGTGCCGGGCAAGCTGGTCAAAGGCATGGGCGGTGCGATGGATCTGGTGGCCGGTGTTGGTCGGGTTGTTGTCTTGATGAATCAGGTCGATAAAAGAGGCAACAGCAAACTTTTGGAATCCTGCACCCTGCCCCTCACCGGTACCGGCGTGGTTGATCGTATCATCACCGAGCTTGGCGTTTATGACGTAGTCGCAGGTGGGTTGACGGTGGTTGAAATGGCCGAAGGTGTAACGATGGACGACATTCGCGCCGCGACTGAGGCGACATTGGTAGAATGACCGAGGGCGACCCTGATCTCAGACCACATGGCGAGCTAACCATTCGCACCGTTGCCATGCCCGCCGACACCAATACCGCAGGCGATATTTTCGGCGGCTGGGTTCTTAGCCAGATGGATATCGCCGCCGGAATAGCCGCCGTTGAGCATGCCAAATCGCGTGTGGTAACGGTCGGGATCGAGGCGATGAGCTTTCTTAAACCCGTGCATGTAGGCGATATTCTCTGCGTTTATTCCCATGTGGAAAAGGTCGGGCGCACCTCGATGGCGATCCGGCTGGAGGCATGGGTTTTACGCCAACGCACCCAGCGGCGGCTGAAGGTGACCGAGGGTGTTTTCACCTTTGTCGCCCTTGATGACGCGGGTAATTCAGCGCCGGTTCCGCCGCTCTGAGCGACAAATACCGAGGGTCGCACCTGACCTTGGGGTGGGGCCTCTCCGCATTTGATGGATCAAACCTCAAGCTGGCGGCCATTATGATACGGATTTCGTATCCGCCACACCACGGGCCAACCGCGCATCCATTTATGTCATCGCGCAATCCAACCCGAAAACCTCTCCGCGCTATTCCAACTCTATCAGTAAATCCTTGGCGTCGATCTGATCACCGGCGCGGATATGCACGGCCTTCACAACGGCGTCGTGTTCGGCATGTATGCCCGTCTCCATCTTCATGGCCTCTATAGTCAAAAGCAAATCCCCTGCCTTAACCTTTTGCCCACCCACAGCGACAACCGCCGCAACTACACCCGGCATCGGCGAGCCGATTTGGTTGGCATTACCCGCCTCAGCCTTGGCACGTTTTGCGGTGACTGCGCGCACTTTGCGATTGGCCACGCGAATGACCCTTGGCTGGCCGTTCAACTCGAAAAACACCTTGGCCTCGCCCTCTTCATTGGTTTCGCCCACCGCCAAAAGACGAATTTCCAGCGTCTTGCCGGGGTCGATCTCGGCGGAGATTTCCTCGCCCGGTTTCATGCCATAAAAGAACGTCGGCGTGGGCAGGCTGCGCACGGGGCCGTAAATCCGGTGGCGACCCATGTAATCCAAAAACACCTTGGGATACATCAAATAGCCATTCAAATCCTCGTCATCGAGCGCCAGCCCCTCAAGCTCGGCGGTGAGCTGCACGCGCGTGGCCTCGATATCCTCGGCAGGCAGATGCTTGCCCGGACGCTCGGTATTTGGCGCGTCCCCTTTCAGCACCTTTTTGATAAACGCAGGCGGAAAGCCCCCCGGAGGCTGGCCGAGATTGCCGCGCATCATGTCCACAACGGAGTCAGGAAAGGCCACATCAACGGCGGGGTCTTCTACCTCGGCGCGGCTGAGACCCTGTGACACCATCATCAGCGCCATGTCGCCCACCACCTTGGAGCTGGGCGTGACCTTGACGATATCGCCGAACATCTGATTGACGTCCTGATAGGTTTGGGCGACCTCGTGCCAGCGCTCCTCCAACCCCAATGAGCGCGCCTGCGCTTTGAGGTTGGTGAACTGCCCGCCCGGCATTTCGTGCAAATAAACCTCCGAGGCGGGGGCGTCCATACCGCTTTCAAAGGCGGCGTATTGGCCGCGCACGCTCTCCCAATAATCGGAGACCTCGCGGATAGAGCCGATATCAAGCCCGCTCGCGCGCGGAGTATATGCCAGCGCCTGAACAATCGAGCCAAGGCAAGGCTGCGAGGTGCCGCCCGACATGGCGTCCATTGCCGCATCAACCGCGTCTACGCCTGCATCGCAAGCAGCCAGCACCGTTGCCGCCGCCAGTCCGCTGGTGTCGTGGGTGTGAAAATGGATCGGCAGGCCGACCTCTTCTTTCAGCACCTTGATAAGCACCCGCGCCGCGGCAGGTTTGAGCAAGCCCGCCATGTCCTTGAGACCGAGAATATGCGCACCGGCCTCGCGCAACTCCTTGCCCATCGCAACATAGTATTTTAGGTCGTATTTCGCGCGATCCGGATTGAGAATATCGCCAGTATAGCAGATAGAGCCTTCGCAGACCTTGCCGCTCTCAATCACTGCATCCATCGCCACGCGCATGTTTTCAACCCAGTTGAGGCTGTCAAACACCCGAAACACATCAACGCCGGT
>CAYPUW010000243.1:0-4067 GCA_964413925.1 uncultured Rhodobacter sp.
CCTTGGCGCATCCCCTGAGTGGGGTCATGGCCTTCCCAGAACGTTTTCAGCAAGCTTTCAAAGCTGATAATCGCGCGCTGATAGACCACCTCGACCACCTCGGTATGTCCGGTCTGGCCGGTGCAGGTCTCCTCGTAAGTGGGGTTTGGGGTGACGCCACCCGCATAGCCGACCGAGGTGACCCAAACGCCGTCCAACTGCCACAGCAACCGCTCCGCGCCCCAAAAACACCCCATGCCAAACAGCACCGACTGCGCGGTGTCAGGGCGGCCAGTCACCAAAGGGCGACCGTTGATATAATGGGTCTCGGCGGTAGAGATCGGAGTTTCGCGCCCTCTCAGAGCAGTCTCTTGCGTCAGAATTTGTGCAGACCTCAGACCGTTCATGTTATTTATCCCTTGGTTACCAGCTTAAATAATATGGCTTTTAACCGAATATTTACAAGTCAGCGTCTATCATCGGCTCAAAGTGGCATTGCGCACAGGCACACTCCTCAGGGCCAGTTTGGAGACGAACACCCACCCCGCAGAAGCCGCAAACACACCAACGATCGCGCCCGCCAGAGCCTGACCGTATATAGCACCTGCGGCCCCGAACCAGCCGCTCAACCCCAGCGCAAGCGGCCAGACCAGTACCCCGTCGCGCGACCAGTTAAACAGTGTCGACCAACCGGCACGACCCAGATTATTAAACGCCGCGTTGGCAACAAACAGCGCGCCGGTAAACATATATCCCGCCGCCGCCAGCGAGGTAAACGCACGGACCATGCGCGCGGCCTCATCGCTCAGACCAAAGGTTCGGGTAACAAACGAGGTGGCCATTGCCAGCAATATCCACGCAATCACCGTATATGACAGGCAGAAAATCAGGGCATCACGATAGGTGGTTCGCACGCGATCAAACCGGCCTGCCCCGAAATTTTGCCCGAAAATGCCGCCAATCGCGCCCGACAACGCAAACAACCCGCCAAAAGTCAGCACCGCCAAACGCGCCACCACCGCCCATCCGGCCATGGCACTGTCGCCAAAACCGGCAATCACCGAGGTCAAAATGAAATTGCCGAACGGCGTGGATAACTGGGTCAGAATGACCGGAACCGCCACCAGTGCAAACGGTCGCGCCAACCGTTTGAAATCTCCCCAACCAATCTTGCCGGCCAGATCATGCACATGCAGCACAAAATAAATCGACAACGAGGCCGACAGAACTCGCGCCACCACCGAGGCAATCGCCGCGCCGTCAAGCCCAAGTCCGAGCGCGAAAATCAACACCGGATCGATCAGCATCGAGACCAGACCAGAGGCCAGCGTCACCATCATCGCCCGATAAGCATCGCCCTCGGCGCGCAAAACACCCGAGCCGATCATGCCGAGCGACAACAGGGGCAGCGCCGGCACCGAGATCAGCAAATATCGCGCGGCCTCCAACTCAACCTGCCCTTGCGCCCCCAAAAGTCGCAGGATTTCATGACGATAGGAAACAATAAGAAACGCCGCGACCAGTTGCAAAGTAAAGCTTGATATAGCGCAAACACTGGCCTGCCGCCGCGCATCGGCGCGCTCGTTTCGCCCGATCAACAACGATACCCGCGCCGTGGTGGCAATCATCAAGCCAAGCCCGATAGAGATCGAAAAAAACTGGACCGTCCAGGCAAATCCAAGGGCCGCAATCAGCCGCTCGACCCCCAAGAGCGACACCCAAAACAGGTTTGCGGCATCAATTAGAAACATGAAAGTCACGCCAATCGCCCCGGTCACGGTCATGCGGATCACGTGGCTCATGGTGGAGCCGGTCACAAACTTGCCAACACGCTCAGACATCGTTCATGCGGCCTTGGGCGAACGCTTGCGCGGCGAAAACACCGTCTCGTTTCCCTCGCTGGGATTGCGCGGGATCAGGCGCACCAAAGCCAGCGACACCAGCGCCATCGCCGCCGCAAAACCAAACACCAACCCCGGAGATTTGATCCACAGATAGCCGAGAAAAACTGGCAGAAAGATCGCGGAAATATGGTTAATAGTAAACGCGACCGCCGCCGTAGGCGCAACATCCGCTGCGGTTGCGATCTTCTGAAAATAGGTCTTCTGCGCGAATGCCAAGGCAAAAAACATGTGGTCCAGAACATACAAACCAGCCGCAATCACCGCCCCCCAGCCGAAATAATAGACCCCGCCGTAAGCCATAAAAATCAGCGCCAGCCCCGAATATTCCAGCGTCAGCGCCGTGCGCTCGCCAAACTTGGCCACGACGCGCCCCATGAGCGGCGCAAAAACAATATTAGCGATGTAGTTGATCATGAACAGGGCCGTCAGTTGATAAACCTGAAACCCAAAACGCTCGACCATCATGAAGGCTGCGAAAACCACAAATATCTGCCGCCGCGCCCCCGCCATGAGCTGGATCGCATAATAAAGCCAATAGCGCTTGCGCAGGATCATTTTCTTGTGCTGAGGCGTCGGGCTGTCAAATTGCGGATAGGCCACAAAGCAAAATACCGCCAGCAAAACGGTCGCCCCTCCGCCAATGAGATAGGCCATCCGGTAAGTCAGCCCGAAATAGAGCCAGCCCACGATTATCAGCCCATAGGCCAGCAACGATGCAGCGGACCCCACCGCAACCAACAAGCCCAACGTCTGCGGAGCCTTGCTGCGGTCGAGCCATTGAAGTTGCAGCGATTGGTTAACGGTTTCATAATAGTGAAAGCCGATCGAACTGATCATAGTGGTGACCAGCAGCCCCTCAAAAGACGGGAAATAAGAGGTCACAGCGACAGCCACGCCAAGCGTGATCAACGCAACAACACCCAGCACCTGCTCGCGCATAAACATGATCACCGCAATCACGCCAACCGCCAAAAAACCGGGGATCTCGCGCACCGATTGCAGCCAGCCAATGTCCACACCGTCAAACCCGGCGACTCCGATGACAAAATTATTCAGCATCGCCGACCAAACCGAAAACGCCAGCGGCATTGCGGCGGCCATTACAAACAGCAGCACAATAGGCTGACGCCAGCGCGGCAAAGCTTTGGCCTCTTCCAGAGAGTATGTTGTGGGTGACAGAAAAATTCGCATGCAACCCGACTAGTCGTTTCAACGCACCGGCACCAGCCTCATTAACCAATATTAAGGTGTCGACGATTTTTTATCACCTTTAACGCGAGTCTGTCGCCCATTGAGCATGTCCCCGATCAGGAACGAAAGCCGTCTGCGAACGACTGGAATTGATCCGAAAGGCAGAAAACGCTATTGAGACAGAAAACCGGGCGAGCCGGGCGTGAATGCTTGAATAAGGATCGAGATTTGATGACACCTTATGACCGACAGCCGCAAAAAGCATTTTGGAAAACTGCCGTTGCCAACAAGAACATGTTTGAAATCTCCGATCTATGGGTCCCGAAATTTCAAATCAGTGCCGAAACACCCGTTGTCGCATATGGGTCGTGCTTTGCCCAACATTTTGGCGCAGCACTATTGGCCCGCAGCTTTAACTGGCTAGTTACGGAAACCTGCCCGTTCGCACTAACGGCAGAACATGCGTTAACCTTTAACTACGGCGTTTTCTCCAGCCGCACTGGTAATATTTACACCACCTCCCTACTGCTCCAATGGTGCAAATGGGCTATCGGTGAAGGAGGCTTGCCTGAGGAAATCTGGCAAGAGGGTGATCGCGTCATCGATCCGTTTCGACCGCGAATAGAACCAGATGGTTTTGACACCGCATCCGAGCTTCGCGTGTCGCGCTTAACTGCCATAAAGTATTTCCGCCAAAGCATCGAACAAGCCAGCGTTCTAACCTTTACCTTGGGGCTGACAGAACGCTGGAGCAATAAGGTTAATCAAACCGAATACCCTATTTGTCCCGGTACCGCTGCAGGCATATTTAACAAAAACATCCATGAATTCAGCAATATGAGCTTTGGTGACGTCTATGAAAACCTGCGTGCTGCAGTTGCCATAATGAAAAGCCTGAACCCGGAGCTTAAAATATTGCTAACGGTTTCTCCGGTCCCGCTTACGGCCACAGCCAGTCAAGAACATGTGCTGACCGCGACCATGCATTCAAAG
>CAYPUW010000244.1:0-4026 GCA_964413925.1 uncultured Rhodobacter sp.
CATGAACCGCTCGTAGTCGGATTCCTCATTGGCAAAATCAAGGCCGTGGTCTTTTCTGAATTGGAAAATCATGTACAACTCAACCAAGCGGCGAGGGAATAGGATGATGTCGTTTGCATCCGTGAACAGCTTCCCCTCGACACCTGCGCTGCTTTTCATCCAAATGTCGGAAATATAATGGATGGTTATGCTGTCGCTGGCGGCGGGCGCACGGTAGAAATCAATCGTATACGCGCCCTGATAGCCCTTGGTCCGATAATACCTGTCACCCCCAGCAAATCCTATGTCATTGAGATATGTCCAAAACCCATCACTGGTGATCGGCAAGACCTTTCGGCGGGTCGTGGTCGTCTCGTATATCGCCAAATCTCCGTTTGACAGGCGTTTGAAGTCGGCATTCAAATTGTAGTTTGTGGCCCCGCTCCCAACAACCGTTTGGGTTTTGGAAATGGGGAAAGTCCAGTCATGCCTCTTGTGCATTTCGTCAACGCACTGAGGCAAATAATCATCCCGAAGCTCAACCGCCGCCGCGTTGTTGGCCGTGAGCCAAGAGCCTTGCGCCGGGACACTTACCCTTCGGGCCACACGGTCGAGAATTTCGGTGATCTTTGTCATGCCGCTACCTTAGCCTTTGGCTTGGGTTTGGATAGAGCTTTGATCTGCTCTTGCATATCGGTCATCGCTTCCATCGCTGCCTCCAGTTTTTCCTCGCTGTCAGCAACTCGATCAGCCATCTCAGTTTTGTCAGCATTTTCAAGATATGCTGTGGCCCGGCGTTTAAGCTCGCGCAAATCTGGCAAGTTGATCTTGCTCATCTGCCCCTCGGAAGCCTGAGAAAGTTGTTCGACAGTGTGGACACCAGCGCGTTTAAGAGCCTTCACTTGTCCTGCATTGGCACCGGGCCATGCTTCGACCGGCACACCGTCCTGAGAAACCGTCTCGCCTTTAAGCCATGCCTCATAGTGTGGCCCAATGGCAGACCATACTGCTCGCATATGGAATAGTTTGGACCCAGCAGGGTCTCGGCGCTGCATCTCGTCTTCTTGCTCGCTGTCGGCCTCTGGCGGCATCATGCGTTTGATATTTTCCCAAGTTTGGCAACCTTGGATATTCCCGGCGGGGGCGTATAAAATCCAATGCTCCTCTTTGCCTTTATTGTACCGTTTTTCAATTTCTAAAACTCTAATATCCATTTTGGGCCTCTTTCATGGAGTGTTGAAGGGCGGGCCATTACAGCCCACCCAAGTTATCAAGTTACCAAGGGCAACAGAGCGACACCTTTTTAAGCGAGATGTCGTCAGCAATCGCCACAATGCAGTCAGTCACAAGGGCAGACACATCGAGCGTCCCATCCGTTGATCCGACTGCCGTGAGGGCGTTGCCGTCAGCCCCTGCGGTAAGTGCCTTGGTCAAGGTCGCCTTGCCACGGATTTGCACCCAGCCATAGCTCCCATCGGCAATAACCGCTTGGAACACACCAGCGCCGATATTCACCGAATCCGACAGATCTCTTGTGACCGTGTTGGAAGCGAAACCACCGGCGAGGTGGTAATAAGCGACATTGCCAGCGACAGATGCCACGTTGCCCACGCCGTTGTTAAAGAGGACGAATTTGTAAACGTTGCCGTCGCCGTCCTCATAGTGGTCACCAAGGCCCGGCGAATTGCCTTCGCCAAGTTGGGCGGAGGTGTAGGTTGCGGTGAGATTTGCACCAATCATTTCATTTCCTCCTTACGCTGCATCAATCAGGACGCCTTGCAGCGACCGCTGCGTACAAACCATGTTGCCCATCCAGTAGATCGGCACCACAATCGCGTCTTGATTAGTTGGGGTTTTCTCGCTGTCAGGCGTCCAAGCCGCTTCCTTGTGCTGGACCACATAGAGGTAATCCGTATTCAGGAAATATGCTTTTTCTGCCGTAGTCGAGAAGTTGGTGTTGTCGTCAAAAAACACATCGGCGCTCTTATATTTCAACGATGTGAAGCCTTCGGAAGCGGTTGCCGCATCTGTATATCGGGCGCGGTCCTCAACGCCGGCCTCAAACACACTGTAGAAGTCGTGCGACATCACGATGCAGTCAGGCTTGTCAGCGCCGCGATTAAGCGGAAGCCATAGCTTGCCCATTTCGTTCTTGAATGTCGACGATGTGTAAGTGCCAGTTCCGGGAATTTCGCGATACTGGTTTTTCCACATGGCAAAGGTTGAAGCGTTGATCCCGCCAACAGTGCCGCCGCCTGCTGTTTGCACAATATGCGCCAAGCCGCCGATTTGGTTGGTTAATGCACCGTCAGAATACAAATCAATCGAGAACTGATTTGCCGCTGTTCGCAGCGCATTATCCTTGCGAGACTTCACAAGATTAATCATGCGCTCTTTCGAACCCATGTTCATGCGCACTTCTCGGCCAGATGCGGTGACATGCAGGGCGACCTGCTGCCAGTCATATTTTACCGTTGTCAGCACGTCAGAAGCATCAGTGTTCAGCTGCTCATAACCGCTGTAGCGCTGGTAAGTGCTGTTTTCGGCGTATTCAATCGGTCGTGCGATCTCATACCCGCCGCTTTCTGTTACAATCTTGCCCTTAGCCTTCAGGCGGCGCAAGAATTGGTTGTGGTTTGACACGTTGTCAGTAACCTTCGTTGACCAGTTTCGGTCAGTCGTGGTTACCATCTCCGTGAAAACCGTTGATGGATTAGCCATCTTGATCTCCTAGATTAACCGGCCATCATACGATCATAGGCGTCAGATAAAGCATCATGTTCGCTTTTTGGTTTTGCCTTGCCGTTTCTTGATGACACATTTACGGATTTAGCTCTTAAAACCGCTTCGGTTCTCTTGGGGGAAACTGGCGCTTGCGCCTTTTCAGGGGCAGGTGTCTGTTCAGCCATTAAGCCTAGCTCGGCAGTAGCCATGTTGTATGCGGCCTCAAGAATGCCCTGATACGGGGTTCCGTCGCCTTTAATCGCCCATGCTGCTTCGACAAACCGGGGCATGTGTTCTTCGACAGATGCCCAATGTTCGTGGCCCTCTGGGAAACTGGAAATTGCTTGCTCAACGTCCCGTTGGTCCAATGCCGCATTGACGGCTGTTTCAATATTAGCAGGTTCTTGCTGTTGGGGCAACTGTTGCTGTTCAAATGCCGCCTGTTGACCTTGGAGCGGGGCCATAGCCATGAGGCTCTCAGGTGTGGAATTGGCAAGGGCTTGCTGCATTTGGGGCAGAGCGCCCAATTGTCGGGCCACGGATAGCAATGTATTAACCGGGTCTCGCATAAGTTGAACACGGGTTGCCGCCAGTTCTCGCGTATCGGCCATGATTTGCTCTGGGGTCATATTCATAAGCTCCGGGAATTCCTGAGCCATTGAAATCAAGCCATCCTTGATCGGGGCTATCCCCTGCATCTGCCGACCGGCGTCAGCCAGCTTACTGGACATCTCGGATTGCGACCGGGCTATGGCCTCACGCGCGCCTTCTGGGATTTCCGCCCAATGATCTCGAACGCCTTGCGGCAAGTGGCTGGGTGCCTCAACAGCCTCCGGTTTTTTGTCGGGGTCTTCCTCGTCGGCTTCAGGTACGGCTTCGCCATCTTCTTCCTCGGTTATGGGTTCCTTTTCTCCGTCGTTATCTTCACCATCATCTGCGGGTTTGAACCGCCCTGTTTCATCTCGATCACGAGGCTTGTCTTCATGGCCCTTCATGGCCTTGTCATAGAGATCACCTAGCTGTTCGTCCTCAGACGGTTCAGCTACAGTCTTGTTATCAACCGGGGCCTCAACTGCGGGATCGACATCGGCCTCAACTTGTGGGTCGTCGCTTACAGGTTTATTCATTGGGATGCTCCTTGAGGCGTCCATGCCTCTTCTCGATAACGATCCGAGACATTCAGACCGTGCTTTTTGGCAAACTTCTCATTGCGAATTTCACCGTTTGTCGCGCCGGACCTGTTGACCTCTAGGGCCTCAACGCAATTGTGTTTTTTAAGATTATCGTTGTGTTGCCCAAGGGTCGAAATGGGCTTCCCTGTGA
>CAYPUW010000245.1:0-4003 GCA_964413925.1 uncultured Rhodobacter sp.
GGAGGTTACGGCGAAATATGGCGGAACCCGGCTTGGTCGCCAAGAGTTGGAAGGTGAGTTGTTGTCTGATACGGACGGCGCGCTGTGGACCGGAATGATGATTGATGCGGCACATGTGGATGAGGTGCCGAAGCTTGACCGGATCGTGGTTGCGGTCGATCCGCCAGTGACAGGGCATAGTGGCTCTGACGAATGCGGAATTGTGGTGGTGGGGGCGGTGACGTCTGGTCCGCCGACTGATTGGCGGGCGTTTGTTTTGGCGGACGCGACGGTTTCGGGGGCCTCGCCGCAGGTTTGGGCCAAGGCCGCACTTGAGGCTTATCGCGAATTCGGCGCGGATCGGTTGGTGGCCGAGGTCAATCAGGGCGGTGATCTGGTCGAGACGGTTATTCGCCAAAACGACCCGCTGGTGTCTTATCGTGCGGTGCGGGCGACGCGGGGAAAAGCCGCGCGGGCCGAGCCGATTGCCGCACTTTATGAGCAGGGGCGCATCAAACATGTTGGTGGATTGCACCGGCTTGAGGATCAAATGGGCGAGATGACCTCGCGCGGATTTGAGGGGCGCGGCAGTCCTGATCGGGTTGATGCGCTGGTTTGGGCGCTGACCGATTTGATGGTCGATGGGGCTGGACGGTTTCGTGCGCCTCGGGTGCGCCGCCTTTAGGGTGTTTATTTGTCCAATTATTGAATTATGGAGCATTATCAATGGGTTTTAGCTTTTTCAAACAGTCCGAGGCGCGGGTGCCGGAGGTTAAGGCCTCCGCGACTGGTCCGGTTATTGCATTTTCGGGAAGCGGTCGGGTGGCTTGGTCGGCGCGCGATACGGTCTCGTTGACCAAAAGCGGGTTTGCGGCCAATCCGGTGGGATTTCGCTGTGTGAAGATGATTGCCGAGGCGGCTGCCGCGTTGCCGTTGGTGTTGCAGGACGCAGAGCGTCGGTTTGATGTGCATCCGGTTTTGGCTTTGTTGGCGCGGCCAAATGCGGGTCAGGGGCGGGCGGATTTGTTGGAGGCACTTTACGGGCAGATGTTGCTGAGTGGTGACGGGTATTTGGAGGCGGTTTCACCGGAGGGTGGCTTGCCTGTCGAGCTGCATGTTTTGCGCTCGGACCGGATGGTTTTGGTGCCGGGGCGTGACGGTTGGCCGGTGGCGTATGAGTATAAGGTTGGCGGGCGCAAACATCGGTTTGATATGACGGGGGCAGTCGCGCCGATCTGTCATATTCGCAGTTTTCATCCCCAAGATGATCATTACGGTCTCAGTCCGATGCAGGCGGCGGCGGCGGCGCTGGATGTGCATAATTCGGCTTCGCGTTGGTCAAAATCGCTGCTTGATAATGCGGCGCGGCCTTCGGGCGCGATTGTTTATAAAGGGGCCGATGGGCAGGGGCAGTTGGCGCAGGACCAATATGCGCGGCTGCTTGACGAGATGGAAAGCTATCATCAGGGGGCGGCGAATGCGGGGCGTCCGATGTTGCTGGAAGGCGGGCTTGACTGGAAACCGATGGGGTTCAGCCCGTCGGATATGGAGTTTCAAAAGACCAAGGAGAGTGCGGCGCGCGAGGTCGCGTTGGCATTCGGGGTGCCGCCGATGCTGCTGGGGCTGCCGGGGGATGCGACTTTTGCTAATTATCAGGAGGCGCATCGGGCGTTTTATCGCCTGACTGTGCTGCCGTTGGCGAGCAAGGTTTTGGCGAGCTTGTCAAACTGGTTGGCGGAATATTCAGGAGATCCGGTCGCCCTTAGCCCTGATCTGGACGGGGTTTCGGCGTTGTCTGCCGAGCGCGAGGCGCGTTGGCGGCGGGTGTCGGCGGCGGATTTTCTGAGCGTTGCGGAAAAGCGCGCCATGTTAGGTTTGCCGAAAGAGACCGATGAGTGAGCGGGTGCGCGGGGGTGGTTCGCGGTTTTTATACGAGCCGTTTGATGCGGCTGGTGCGCGTATCGAGGCCAATGAGAGGGTGACTGCCGAGCGCTGGACCGGGCTTGAGCGGCGACTTTTGATGATCGAAACGACGCTGGAACGACTGGAGCGGCGGCTGTGGCTGGCGCTTTACGGGGTGGCGGGGTTTGTGCTGTTGCAAGGGGTCTTCTCCCTGCTGGACATGGTTCGTAAATAGAGGAAATCAATATGTTTTTTGGGAAATCGGCGGCGGGGCTTGAGACCAAGTTCTGTCGTTTTGAGGATGGTATTGCCATTGAGGATAGTGGGGTGATTTCGGGCTATGCCTCGATTTTTGGCTCTGCGGATCAGGGCGGGGATGTGGTGCAAAAGGGTGCTTATGCGGCCTCGTTGACCTCGCTGCATGCCAAGGGTCGGGCTGTGAAAATGCTGTGGCAACATGATCCGGGCCAGCCGATTGGCCTTTGGGATGAGGTTCGCGAGGACAAAAAAGGCCTCTATGTAAAGGGCCGGTTTTTGAGCGATGTGCAAAAGGGTGCCGAAGCGATGGCGTTGGTGCGTGCTGGCGCGATTGACGGGTTGTCTATCGGATACCGCACGTTGCGGGCGGAAAAGAATGCCAAAGGCCAGCGGCTTTTGCATGAATTGGAGCTGTGGGAAGTGTCGCTTGTGACGTTTCCCATGCTTTCAGAGGCACGGGTTCAAGGCAAGGCTGACGCCACTACCGATGGGCTGGTGCAAGAGATGGCGGACGCATTTGCCGAGGCCAGGACCATGTTGGCGGAATATCGCCAGCAGTAGTTTTCATTGATATTCAAGGAAAATTTGATGAGCAAAACCGAAATCAAAGCGGCAGGTTCAGGCCTGTCCGGCGGCGCGAACCCGGCTATGGAAGTGAAAACGGCCTTGGCGGGATTTTTAAGTGATTTCAATACCTTTCAGTCCGACATTTCGTCGCGCATTCAAAAACAGGAAGACCGTTTGACCATGATTGATCGAAAAAATATGACCCACGCCCATCGCCCGGTATTGTCGCAAGCCGCCGATCTGGATGCTCCGCATAAGAAGGCGTTCGCGGCCTATCTTCGTTCGGGCGATGACGATGGACTGCGCGGGCTTGAGCTGGAAGAAAAGGCGCTGTCGACGGCTGTTGCTGCTGATGGTGGCTATTTGGTGGACCCGGTGACGGCTGATAGCATCGCGGGGGTTTTGCGTAATGCATCATCCATCCGCTCCATCGCCAATGTGGTTCAGGTCGAGGCCACGGCTTATGATGTGCTGATTGATCACACCGATATTGGCGCGGGCTGGGCCAGTGAAACTGCGGCTACGGCCACGACCGGCACGCCTTTGCTTGAGCGTATTTCGATCCCGCTGCATGAATTGTCGGCGTTGCCCAAAGCCTCGCAACGTCTGCTCGATGACAGCGCGTTTGATGTTGAGGGTTGGTTGGCCGAGCGTATCGCCAACAAGTTTGCCCGTGCCGAGGGGGCGGCGTTTATTACTGGTGATGGCATTGATAAGCCCAAGGGCTTTTTGGCGCATATTGCGGTTGCGGACAGTGTTTGGACCTGGGGTAATCTTGGCTATGTGCCGACGGGTGCGGCGGGCGATTTCAATGCGGTTGCGCAATCGGATGCGATTGTCGATTTGGTTTATGCGCTTGGCGCAAGGTATCGTGCTGGTGCGAACTTTGTGATGAACTCCAAAACTGCGGGTGCGGTTCGCAAGATGAAGGATGTTGATGGCCGGTTCTTGTGGTCGGATGGTCTGGCGGCGAGCGAGCCTGCGCGACTGATGGGCTATCCGGTGCTGATTTCCGAGGATATGCCGGATATTGCGCTGGATGCGACGGCGATTGCGTTTGGTGATTTTGCGGCTGGCTACACAGTTGCCGAGCGCCCTGATCTGCGTATTCTGCGCGATCCGTTCAGTGCCAAACCGCATGTGTTGTTTTATGCGACCAAGCGGGTTGGTGGCGATGTCAGCGACTTTTCTGCGATCAAACTGTTGAAATTCTCGATCGCCTAAAGGGACCTCCTTTGGTTGATTGAGATGGCCCGGCGTTGGGAAATTCCTGACGGCGGGTCTCGTGCGCGCGCTC
>CAYPUW010000246.1:0-4000 GCA_964413925.1 uncultured Rhodobacter sp.
GATTGTCACCAACGAGGCCGACCTCGCCGAGCGGCTTGACGCCATCGCGTTTCCCGGCATGACGGCCAATTTTGACGCTGCCAAATCTGCAGCACTAGCCTTGACCATGCTCGATTGGCGCGCCCACGGTCAGGCCTATGCAAGCAAGATGGTCTCGGTTGCGCATGCGCTATCGGACGCCTTGAGCGCGCGCGGATTGGCAGCTTTTTCGGGCAGCGAGGGCGCAACCACCTCTCATCAATTCGCCCTGCTCGCAAGCCCGTTCGCAGGGGGACAAACCGCCGCCAAAAAGCTGCGACGCGCCAATATTCTATCCTGCGGCATTGGCTTGCCGATTGACCCGGTTGCGGGTGACATGAATGGGCTGCGCATCGGCACGCCGGAAATCGTGCGTTGGGGAATGGACGAAAGTCACGCTGAAATCATCGCAGGTTTTGTCGCTGACGCCTTGCTTGGGGATGATCCGGAAAGCATCGCGCCCAAGGTCTCGGAATTTCGAGCGCCGTTTAACAGCTTGAATTACATCATAAAATAGCGAGGGTATCATGGCGATCAGCGTCACAACCATAGATCGTATCACGACGATCACCATCAAGCGCCCCGAGGCGCGCAACGCGGTCGACCCGGAAACTTCGGATCAACTATTCGCGGCCTTCTTGGAATTTGAAGCGGATATGAGCGCCGATGTGGCGATCCTGACAGGTGATAGCACTGCTTTTTGCGCGGGGTTCGATCTTAAGGTCGCAACACAGCAGCCGCCCCAGAAATGGTTGGAAAAATACCATATTCCCGATGATTGGCGAGACCCGTGCAAAGACCCGCTCCCAAGCCCGATGGGACCAGCCCGTCTGATGCTGTCAAAGCCAGTTATCGCAGCTATCGAAGGTGCCGCCGTTGCTGGCGGGATGGAATTAGCGCTGTGGTGCAGCCTGCGCATCGCCTCGGCCTCGGCCTTTTTCGGGGTCTTTTGCCGCCGCTGGGGTGTGCCATTGATTGATGGAGGAACCGTGAGACTGGCGCAAATTGTCGGACTGGGCCGCGCAAATGAGCTGATCCTGACCGGACGCGCCATACATGCCGATGAGGCTTTGAGGATTGGACTTGTCAACGAGATAACCGAGGATGGTCAAGCGCTTTTGGCAGCCGTTTCGCTTGCCAAATCCCTGCTGAAATTTCCGCGCGCTTGCATGCTCGCGGATTACCATAACGGGCAAATGCCCCCTCGGCAGCTTGCGGACGGGTTGCGCCGCGAATGGCAGAATTCCTCGGTTGCTCTTAAAAGTAGCGCCGAGGGAGCGAGTAAATTCGCGGCGGGCGCGGGCCGAGCCGGAAGCTTTGGCTCCGATTAAGGCCGCTAAAAACACCGCTGAAACATCAGGCGAATTGCTCGCGGATCAACCGCTCTTCCAAGCCGTGACCCGGATCAAATAAAATACGGTGACGAATATCGGTCTGACAGCGGATTTCCACGCTAACCACATTTTGCGCGTTCCTACTATCCGCAACGGCGGAAACCGGGCGCTTTTTCGGCTCCAACACATCAAACCGGATTTTCGCTGTCTGAGGCAAAATCGCGCCCCGCCAACGCCGAGGGCGAAAGGCCGCCACCGGCGTCAGCGCCAAAACCCCGGCGCCAATTGGCAAAATCGGGCCGTGGGCCGAGTAGTTATAGGCGGTCGAGCCGGCAGGGGTCGCGAGCATTGCGCCATCGCAAACCAGCTCCTCCATCCTGACGCGCCCATCAATCGAAATTCTCAATTTTGCGGCTTGCGGTCCGGCGCGAAAAAGCGAAACCTCGTTGATCGCCAACGCCTGAACCTCAAGGCCATCATCGCAAATCGCGTCCATGCACAAAGGATTAAGGGCCGCCTCCTCCGCCACATCGAGGCGCGAGATCAGGTTCTCCTCGGCAAAATTATTCATCAAAAATCCGACTGTTCCCCGGTTCATTCCGTAGACCGGAACATCCAGGGATTGGGTCGCATGCAGCGTCGACAACATAAATCCGTCACCTCCGAGCGCTACAATCACATCCGCCTGCTCTTTGGTCGATTGCCCGAAAACATGCTTGAGGCGTGCCGCCGATTGCTGGGCAACATCGGCCTCGCTTGCCAAGAAACATATTTTTCGCTCGTTGCCTGCACTCATGGTCTGCATCCTAAAACTTTAGATCAACCTCGCCTGAGCAACGAAATGGTTCAAGTCTAAACTTACCTATGCTCGTGAACAGGCGGGAGATTTGCGACCATGCCACCAAAGCTGCGGCAAATTCCCCGCTGCCTTGTTTTTTCTTCATCGGACCGCATCTAGCACGTAATATTAGCCCAAGTTATGGCCCAAGTAATGGCCCAAATTATAGATGGAACAGCTCATGCAAACCTCTTCAAAATCTTCGACGCGGCGCACGGTACTGTTGGGAGGAGCTGCAATTGTCGGCGCCGCCGCCGTCGGTTTTGATCTGAGTCGAACCAAGCCTCTATCTGCGGCCAGCATCTCTGGCATACGCAACCCACTGGCGATCCCGCCGATTGATCGCGGCGAAATGTTGGACGGCGTTCGGCAATTCAATCTGAAGATTCAGGACGGAGAAACCGAATTTTTTGCCAATCTCGTCACCAAAACTCGCGGTATTAACGGCAATTACCTCGGCCCGGTCCTGAGGTTTCGCAAAGGTGAAACTATCCGCGCGAACGTCACTAACACTTTGAAAGAAAGCACAACTTTACATTGGCACGGTTTCAACCTACCGGCAAAGGCCGATGGTGGCCCCCATCAAATCATCAAACCGGGAACCACATGGTCACCGGAGTTTAAGGTTTTGGAGAATGCGTCAACCATGTGGTTTCACGCGCATATGCTTGGACAAACTTCACAACAGGTATGGCAGGGACTTGCCGGCATGGTGATCATTGACGACGACAATTCGGATGCGTTGAACCTGCCCTCGACTTATGGCGTTGACGACATACCTGTGGTGCTTCAGGATCGTTCATTCGATGAGCTTGGCGGCATGGCTTACAGCACCTCTATGGGCAGTCGGATGCTCGGGGTGCGGGGCGATATTCCGGTTATTAACGGTACGGTAAAACCGTTTTTTGAGGCTGTTTCTGGATTGGTGCGATTGCGGTTTTTGAACGGGTCGAATGCCAGTATCTATGGGCTTGAATTTTCCGACAAACGCGAATTTAGGCAGATCGCCAGTGATGGTGGCCTGCTGGAAGCGCCAGTTTCTATGCGTCATCTCCGCCTCGCCCCAGGAGAGCGCGCCGAAATCATCGTGCAACTAGCTGATAATGAGACGGTTTTCTTGAAATCAATGTCGATCCCTGACAATTATGGGGTGATGACAAAAATGATGGGGGGGCAAACCCCGAACTTTGAAATATTGGAGTTGCGCGCCAAAGACAAACTCTCGGCATCTTATGATCTGCCCGTTAAGTTGGCATCGCTGCCCGCCCCCGTTATCCCTAAATCTGCTAAGAAGCGGCGTTTTGTGCTTGAAATGATTGGAATGGGCATGATGGGCGGAGACAGTTTTGCCATCAACGGCAAGCCGATGGATATTTCAGTGGTCAACAATGTGGTTCCAAAAGACCAGTCCGAAATATGGGAAATCTTTAACGCCGGTCCGATGGCCCACCCGTTTCACGTCCACAACACGCAATATCGCATCCTTGAGCGCAACAACGCGCCGCCCGCGCCAAACGAAGCTGGCTTCAAAGATACCGTGCTTGTTAATCCGTCAGAAACCGTTCGTATCCTCGTCAAATTTGAAAATTACACAGACCCGGTACGGCCATATATGTACCACTGTCATATATTAGAGCACGAAGATGGCGGCATGATGGGGCAGTTCACTGTGGTCTGAGCCGAGCAACCCCTGCCGCGCAAATCGTCGCCATAGTCGCTTTCGGCGTTTCGCAAATATTGAGAGTGGGGTAAGCAACCGAAAATCTATACCCGATCCCTGTTTTTTGAGGACCATTTGCCATGACGTCTA
>CAYPUW010000247.1:0-3994 GCA_964413925.1 uncultured Rhodobacter sp.
CCTTCATATCGGCGGTGCCACGACCATAATATCGCCCGTCCAACAAGGTCAGCTCAAACGGCGGATGGCTCCAATTTTGCCCGTCAACCGGCACCACATCGGTATGGCCCGACAGCATCACGCCGGGCCGATCAAGCGGGCCGATAGTCGCGTAAAGATTGGCCTTTTTGCCACTCGCATCCGGCAGGATTTCGCACGCAATCCCGCGTTTACCCAGCAGCGCCGCCACCCAGTCGATCAAGGCGCGATTGGGGTCACGGCTAACGGTGGCAAAGCCGATCAGACGCTCGAGTATGTCCGTGGTTTGCACCGCTCAACCCTCACTCGCCGTAAGGTATCCAGATGTTTTTTACGTCGGTTGCTTGGCGCAAAAACTCCGGCCCCGCCGCGTCGTTCCAATCGCGCGCGCGCCCATTATTGACCCAGCTTCGCTTGAGATTATGGGCCGAGGCCGTCTCGATCATCGCCGATAAATCCTCGGAACCAAAATACCAGACCGCCTCCACATCATCATGATCCGCCAGCGTTTTGACCAGCTCCCTATGCGCGCCGGTGACGATATTAACCACGCCTGCTGGCAAATCCGAGGTCTCCAACACCTGATAAAAATCACACGCCACCAAAGGACGCGCACTTGAAGGCACCAAAACGCAACTGTTGCCCATCGAAATCGCCGCCCCCAAAACCGACACCAACCCCAAAAGCGGGGCCTCATCAGCACAGATCGCCCCGATCACCCCGACCGGCTCGTTCATCGCCAAAGCCACGCCGCGAATTGGCACATTATGCACCGCCCCATCGTATTTATCGGCCCACGCAGCATAGGTGAACAATCGCGCCACACTGGCCTTAACCTCGCTCCGGGCCTCCTTGGCGTTGCTGCCCATTGCTTGCAATCGAGTGGCAAATTCGTCGGCTCGCGCGCTTAAATTCTCGGCGATATAATAAAGGATTTGCGCCCTCAGATGCCCAGTAGTTTTGGCCCAACCGCGCGCCTTATGCGCCGCCTCGACCGCGTTGCGAATATCCTTGCGATTGCCCGCGCCCACATGACCCAAAAACTGACCCTTTGGCCCGTAAACCGCCTGAACATAGCCCCCGTCTGGCCGCGCTTGCTTGCCGCCGACAAAGTTCTTGGCCGTGCGGTCGATCATCGCGCCACTTGGTCCGGCAGTGCCTGAAAACGGCAAGATCCGTGTCAGTTTTTTGCCGCTCGATTTGGGTCTGCAATAAGCAAAAAGCCCCTCGCGCCCGCCCTCGCGCCCGAAACCACTTTCGCGCCGCCCACCAAAACCGGCACTTGCGTCAAACTGGTTGGTGGTGTTGATCCACGCCACCCCGCAGTGCAGTTTCGGCGCAATATCCAGCGCCAGATTTATGTTTTCGCTCCAGATAGACGCCGCCAGACCATAGCGCGAATTATTGGCCAATTGCACCGCCTCGCTCGGCGTACGAAACGTCATCGCCACCAGAACCGGCCCGAATATTTCCTCCTGCATCAGGGTCGAAGAGGTCTCCAATCCGCAGATAAGCGTCGGCGGATAAAAGCACCCCTGATTAGGCAAGCTGGCGGCCGAAACATAAGCCTCGCCGCCTTCCTTCAGGCCACGCTCAACCATTTCCGTAATGGTTTTCAACTGCTTAGGATCAACAATCGCGCCAACATCAATCGCCTTATCCAGCGGATCACCCACCCGCAGCTTGTCCATCCGCGCGCGAATTTTGGCATAAACACGCTCCGCCACCGCCTCTTGCACCAACAGACGCGAGCCTGCACAACACACTTGCCCCTGATTAAACCAGATCGCATCGACCAGCCCCTCGACCGCGCTGTCCAGATCGGCATCGTCAAAGATAATATAGGGCGATTTCCCCCCCAACTCCAACGTCAACGATTTGCCCGAACCCGCCGTTGCCTCGCGAATTCGCCGCCCAACCCCGGTCGAGCCGGTAAAGGCGATTTTGTCAATTCCCGTGTGATTAACGATCAACTCGCCCACCGCACCGTCACCCGTGACGATATTAACCACACCCGCAGGCACCCCGGCCTCCACACAAATCTCGCCAAACAGCAACGCCGTCAGCGAGGTATATTCGGCGGGCTTCAGCACCACACAATTGCCCATGGCAATGGCCGGCGCGATCTTCCACGCCAGCATCAAGGTCGGGAAATTCCACGGGATGATCTGACCGGCCACGCCAAGCGCCTCCTGATCAGGCATCTCCGTTTCCATCAATTGCGCCGCACCGGCATGATAATAGAAATGTCGCGCCACCAGCGGCAGATCAATATCGCGGCTCTCGCGGATCGGCTTGCCATTATCCAGTGTTTCCAGAACCGCAAACAAGCGGCTGTGTTTTTGCATCAAACGCGCCAACGCATACAGAACCTTGGCCCGCCCATGCCCCCCGAGCGCTGCCCATTTAGGTTGCGCTGTGCGCGCCGCCGCCACCGCCGCATCAATATCGCTCGCGCCCGCTTGGGCGATTTGCGCCAGTTCCTCGCCATTGGCCGGATTGTTGGTGGCAAAGCTCGCGCCTGAGCTTGCCGCCACAAAGGCGCCATTGATAAACAAATCAAACCGGCGCCCATGACGCTCCAGCCACTCATCCGCCGCACCGCGACCCTCAGGGGCGGGACCGTATTCCATGCTGTCGAAAATCTCTGAAACGCTCATATTCTCAACCCAACCCATGCCTGAAGGACGCCGAATAACGCCCGGTTATGTGATGCTCCAACTGCCGCTCGATGTCGCCCAAAAGGCTCGATGCTCCGAACCGAAACAGATCGGGCGTCAGCCAAGCATCGCCCAGCTCTTCTTTGAGCAACGCCAAATAGTTAATCGCCACCTTGGCAACCGAAACCCCGCCCGCCGGTTTGAACCCGATGCGAACGCCGGTCCGCTCATGAAAATCGCGAATTTGCCGCATCATCACCAACGAGACCGGAAGCGTCGCGTTCACCGGCTCTTTGCCGGTTGAGGTCTTGATAAAATCAGCCCCCCCCATCATGCAAACCTGCGAGGCCCGCGCCACATTTCGCAAGGTGCCAAGCTCGCCCGTGGCCAAAATCGCCTTGATATGGGCCTCGCCACAAGCCGCGCGAAACGCCCGCATCTCGTCATAAAGCGCCTGCCAGTTTTGATCCAGAACATGACGGCGAGAGATCACGATATCGATTTCACGCGCCCCCGCCGCAACCGAGGCCTCGATCTCGGCAATGCGCAACGGCAACGGGCTAAGCCCGGCAGGAAATCCCGTGGACACGGCAGCAACCGGCAGGTTCGACCCCGCCAGCGCCGCCACGGCAGCCGGCACCATCTCGTGATAAACACACACAGCACCCGTGGTCAGCCCACGCGCGCCCATCCCCATCGCCTCCAACAAATCCTGGCGCACAGGTTGGCGCGCCTTGCGGCAAATCCGATGAACCCTGCGCTCGGTATCGTCACCGGACAAGGTGGTCAGATCAATCATACTCACCGCTTTAAGCAACCAAGCCGCCTGCCAATCTTTCTTGACCGAGCGCCGCCCGCCAAGGCTCGCACAACGCCGCTCGACCGCGCTGGTATTGACGCGAACGTTTGCAACCCGATCAAGATCAAGCTCAAAGCCCGGATTGCGGGGCGAATTGACATGCACAAGCCCAGTTGCAACGGGCATCCCCACCAGCGTCTCGCCGGTTGTTTTCGTGGTTTTTGACAAGTTCTTAGCGCCTTCACGTCTGGCAAATTCAAGGCCGCAAACCTCGCATGGTTTGATTAGAGGGTCAACAAACCGCATCGCTCCAGACCCAGCAAAAAACGGTATCATTTCGCCCCCTCACGGCTATGCTGGCTGAAATCCGTCAAAAGGACCGTGCATTGGTTGAAAAACGTGAAAAACTGACCCCGCAAAATGTCGCCAAGATATGCGAGAGCATTTTTCATCAAAGTGTCATCCCTGGCAATTGTCCAGTGGATCATTATTCCCAAAATCAATATTTTTTCAACCA
>CAYPUW010000248.1:0-3977 GCA_964413925.1 uncultured Rhodobacter sp.
CAAACCCGGCGGTGTCTTTCCCGTGCTCAAGACCCCGCGTGGCCAGCATTTGCATGCCGACGCAGATGCCCAGAAACGGCACGCCACGCGTCATAACGGCCTGCTGCATGGCTTCAAACAGGCCGCTGAAACTCGCCAGCCCGCGTCGACAGTCGGAAAACTCTCCAACCCCTGGCAGCACGATTCTATCAGCGTTTGCAATCAGTTCCGGTTTTGACGACACAACGATTTCGCCCGCGTCAAGCTCGCGCGCCATTCGCTGAAAGCTCTTTTGGGCAGAGTGTAAATTCCCGCTCTTATAGTCGACGATGACTGTCGCCACGCTATAAAACCCCTTTGGTTGAGGGGATCGCATCGGCCTTGCGCGGGTCGGTCTCGACCGCCTCGCGAAGGGCGCGCGCGACGGATTTAAACGCGCTTTCAGCGATGTGGTGACTGTTCAGACCGGCCAGTTTTTCCACATGCAGGGTGATGCCACCATTCATGGCGAATGCGGTGAAAAACTCGCGCACCAGTTCGGTGTCGAATGTACCGATTTTCGAGCTTGGCATATCGACATTCCACACCAAAAACGGCCGCCCGGACAGATCGAGCGCCGCGCGCACCAAAGTCTCGTCCATGGGCAGCAAACACGCGCCATAACGCCTGATTCCGGTCTTGTCGCCAAGCGCTTTGGTTAACGCCTGACCCAGAGCGATGCCGCAATCCTCGACCGTGTGGTGGTCGTCGATGTGTAAATCACCCGCCGCGCGCACCTTCAAATCAATCAGCGCATGTCGCGCCAACTGGTCCAGCATGTGGTCAAAAAAGCCAACTCCGGTTTGATTGTCGTAAATTCCGGTCCCATCAAGGTTAATTTCCACCTGGATTTGGGTCTCTGCGGTTTTGCGGGCAATAGTGGCTGTGCGCATATCTGGGCCTTTGGCTGCGGGGTTTTGGGGGCTTATAGGGCGCAAACGGAGTTTTTTACAAGAATACTCTTGCCAATCTCGGTGAATTCATTGATTTCAACAGCCAGTTCTCAGCGAAAAAAAGAGTGGCCAGACGTGTCAGCGGATATGATTTCTCACAAGTTTCCTGACCTGACAATTGTCGTGCCGACGTTTAACGAGCGCGACAATGTCCGCCCGTTGGTTGACTTGCTTGAAAAAGCCCTGACCGACATCGCTTGGGACGTGGTTTTCGTCGATGACGACAGCCCCGATGGCACCGCTAAAGAAGTGCGCGCGCTGGGGCGGGAAAAATCGTTCGTGCGCGTCATTCACCGGATCGGGCGGCGCGGTCTTGCCGGGGCCTGTATCGAGGGGATTTTGTCGAGCATCGCGCCGATTGTTGCCGTTATGGATGGCGATTTGCAGCATGACGAGACCAAACTGGTTGAGATGCTGGCGGCTCTCAAGGCCGATCCAGAGCTTGATTTGGTGATCGCCAGTCGCAATGTCAGCGGTGGGTCGAGCGGCACCGGCCTGTCGGCCATGCGCAAATGGGGCAGTGATGTGGCCACTTCGATGGCGCGTAAAATGCTGAAAATTACCGCGACCGATCCCATGAGCGGGTTTTTCATGGTGCGTCGCGAAAGCTTTAATTCGGTGGTTTTGAACCTGCAACAACAGGGCTTTAAGATTTTGGCGGACATGCTTTCGGCCAGTGCCGGGCGTTGGAAAACCCATGAGGTTGCCTTTACTTTTCGCGAGCGCCAGCACGGCGAAAGCAAGATGGACAGCGCGGTTACATTTGAGTTTCTCAGCCTGCTTGCCGTGCGCATGACCGGCGGTGTGGTGTCGATCCGGTTTATTCTTTTCATGCTGGTTGGCCTCTCGGGGCTGGCGGTCAACCTGATCGTGTTGCGCTTTGTTCTGGGCTTTTTCCCCGACCAATTCGCGCTGTCGCAGACGATTGCGGTGGTGACGGCCATGACCACGAATTTCATATTGAACAACGCGCTGACCTACAAAGACCGATCTTTGCACGGTGGCGCGTTCCTGCGCGGCTTGTTGTCGTTTTACGGGGTCTGCTCGGTCGGGGCCGTGGCCAATATCGGCGTGGCCACGGCGATTTTCGCGGTCGTACCAAACTGGGCACTCGCCGGTTTTGTCGGTGCCTTTATTGGCGCACTCTGGAACTTTGTCGCCAGTTCGCTAGTTACGTGGAAGTCCTGAATGACGGGGCCGTCGCGCAGAAATCTTCTTGGGCCGCTGACGAGCGATGGGACCGTTTCTGACCCGGTTGCGCGCCGCCTTTTGTGGCAGATCATTATCGTCGCCTTGATCATAAAAATCGCCTTCGGGATATTTTTGCCAATGGGGGCGGACGAGGCCTATGCCACCGCCGTTGCGCGTGAGTTCAGTATCAGCTTTTTTGACCATCCGCCGATCAGTTTTTGGCTGCCGGTGATCTTTGCCAAGCTGACCGGGATTGAGCACCCGATGATCTACCGCGCTCCGTTCCTGTTGATCGGGGTGGGCACGACGCTGGTGTTGTTTTTGATCGGCAAGGAAGTGTCGAGCAATCGCGCCGGATTGTGGACCGCGCTGCTGTTTTCCACCTCGCCATTCATGCTGTTGTCGGGCAGCCTGTTTGTGGTTCCCGACGGCCCGCTATATCTGGCCAGCACGACAGCCGCGCTGTTCTTGGTTCGCATTGCTAAGCTCAACCGAGAGGCTCCCCTGCGGTATTGGCTGTTTGCCGGAGGGGCGCTGGCGCTGGCGCTGGCGTCGAAATACCACGCGGCGTGGATTCCTGTTGCGATCCTGATCTATGTGATCCTGACCCCAAAAGCGCGACATTGGCTGGTAAGGCCGGGCCTGTGGCTGGGCGGGGGGATTGGTCTGATCGGGTTGCTGCCGGTTTTGATTTGGAACGCCGACCATGACTGGGCCTCGTTTGCGTTTCATTCAGCGCGCGCATCTGGCGGGTTCAGCGTGGCGATTTTTGGCGTGACGCTGGCTCTTCAGGCGATATTTTTGCTGCCAAGTGGTATGTTCGCAGCCCTCATGGGGCTGGGGTTGGCGATAAAAAAGCGCGCAGGCTCGCCCGAGTTTTTACTGGCGCTGATCGCCTTGGGACCGATCCTGATCTTCAACTATATCTATCTCACCAGCGGGGTTACTTTTGCCCATTGGACCATGCCGGGTTGGATTTTCGCGTTGCCGCTTGCCGGAGTTTGGCTTGATAAAACCACCACGCAGCGGCGGGTTAAGTTCCTTGGTTGGACCAAAATTCTAAGCCTCGTGTTTCTGGTGCCGATAACCATTTTGGTCATTCAAGCCAACACCGGGGTGCTGACGCGCTACATCTATAAATCCCCGCCAAGCTGGGACAACACGCTGGTTCTGTCGAGTTTGCGTGGCCTGAAACCGGCACTTGTGAAACGTGGTTTGTGGGCGAACACCGATGTGATTATGACCAATGGCTGGATACCCGGCGGGCGGATTGATACGGCTTTGGCGAGCGAAAAACCCATGCGCATCTATAAAGGTATCGGCGCGCATCACTTTGCCTATATTAGCGACGCCAAGGCCACCGGGCGGGGGTTGTTTATGGATATTTCGCGGGTTTCAAAAGCGGATATGACCGGCCAAACCCTGCTTGCTCGCGCGCGGGCGATTGACTCTGCGGCCCGGTTGCTGGCGCCGGTAATTCTGCCACGCGGCGGGCAGGATTACGTCGCCATCTCGATGGTCGCGCTTACGGTTCGATAAAGTTTTTGTTGGACCTGACTTTACCGCTTCTAGTATTTTTTTGTCGTGCTAAGGTCGCAAATGTCCAAAAAGCTGCCGATAATTTTCCTGCTCATTACGGTCATGATCGACTCGATGGGAATCGGCCTGATCATGCCTGTGATGCCCGAATTGATCATCGAGCTTGGCGGCGGAGACCTCAGCCGTGCCGCCACTTGGGGCGGGGGGTTGGCGGCGATATTTGCCGTGATGCAGTTCCTGTTTGGGCCGATCATTGGTAATTTATCAGACCTTTAT
>CAYPUW010000249.1:0-3972 GCA_964413925.1 uncultured Rhodobacter sp.
CCCGCGACCTCCGGCGTGACAGGCCGGCACTCTAACCAGCTGAGCTACAACCGCTACTGACACTTGCAGCCAAAGGCCACAGCGTGAGCGCGGTTGTAGGTCCAGTCTTCATAGGCGTCAAGCGGTTCCGACCGGTGTCAGAATAATAATGCAGCAAATGATAGGTTAGGGACTGATCCCGAGTGGTCCCGCCCGCGCGCAGAAGATGCTAACACCTGAGGTTGAGCTTGCCCGTAGCGGCAAGACCGCTTGGCAATTGCCTTGGTGCGCCAGCTTCCGACTTGGGTTAAATTAAGGGTTGCCCCGTTGCCGTATACGCCTGCAAATCTGTGTAAATGTCCTCCTTTCATCCTTGTGCCCTCAGCTTTGGTAAAACGGCAAATGTCGTTTCGGCTTTAACAAGGCATCACGGCGATAAGGTTCCGACAAGACCTTGCCATCGACCATGAATTCCAAAATGACCGGGCCATCTGCCTCAAAAGCGCGTTTCATTGCCGGGGCGATCTCCTCGGGTTTTTCGATCCGTTGTGTAATCGCGCCCATTTCGCCGGCAATTTTCGAGAAATCCGGGTTCTCCAACGCGGTCCAGAAATAGCGCTCGTCAAAGAAATCATATTGGTTTCTGCGCTCGGCTCCGTAGACGCCATTGTTCATCAAGACCGCAACGATATTCACTTTTTCGCTGACTGCCGTCATGACTTCTTGCAGGGTCATTGACCATGCCCCGTCCCCGACAATTACAAAAACCGGCTCGTCCGGCCTCGCCATTTTCGCGCCAATCGCCGTGGGATAGCTGACGCCAATGCCGCCAAGCGACCCCGCCCCGAGGAACTGGCCGGGGTTATCGGGGTTGATATAGGCGCTGGCGGTGCCCGATACGTTGCCGATATCGGTAATGACCGTGGCATTGCGCGGGATTACCTTTGACAGTTCCAGCAATGCGCGCCGTGGATGCATAATCTCGGCATCAATGTTGGAAATGGCTTCCAGTTCGTTCAGCCAGCTTATTTTTTCATTCGCAACATTTTCTTTAACCTCTTGCACGTCGGTGGATATCTGCAAACCGCTTAATTCGGCGGTCAATTGCCGGGTCACTTCCGCACAATCGCCGCACAGCCCGACAGCAATCGGTCGTTGCGCGCCCAATTCCATCGCATCGTGGGAATTTTGAATAAGCGGGACATCCGCCGGAAAGAAATCAATGTCATATTGCGGATTAAGACCGAAATTGTTCAGCCGTGTCCCCATCGCAAGGATTGCGTCCGCTTTGGCGAGAATGTTCATCGCCGCCTTTGACCCTTGATAACCGATTGGGCCAAGCCCCAAAGGGTGGCTCATAGGAAAAGCGTCATTGTGCAGGAAAATATTGGCGACCGGCGCGCCCAGGGTTTCGGCAAGGTTTTTGAGGTCGTCGGTGGCCCCGGAGCGAACCACGCCAAGCCCGGCCAAAATTACCGGCAGCTTGGCTTTGGCCAATATTTCGGCGGCCTGAGTGATCGCACTCGCGGGTGCCCCACCGCGTTTGCCGTCGGTTCTGTACTGCGCTGGCTGAAGATATGGCTCGTCCCACTCAGCGTAGAAGAAATCACGCGGGATATCGAGCTGAACCGGCCCACCCAAAGCCCACGCCGCCCGAAAGGCATGGCGCACACCCTCGCCAATCCGATCGCCCCGTGTGACCGCGACCTGATGGACGGTCACTGAGCGCAGCAAATCCATCTGATCGATCTCTTGAAACGCGCCCGTGCCTTGCAATGTACTTGGGCAGGTTGGTGTAATGACCACAACGGGGGTGTGGTTTAATTTGGCGCTGGCTATTCCAGTCACAAGGTTGGTGACCCCCGGCCCGTTTTGCCCGATACAGACCCCCGGCACCCCTTTTGCGCGCCCGTAACCCTCGGCCATCAGGGCGGCGCTTTGCTCGTGGCGTACTTGCACAAACCGTATGCCCGCGCGGTTGAAAATATCCAGCGGGTCCATGAATGCCGAGCCGACAATGCCAAACATCACCTCGACGCTTTCAAGACGCAACGCCTCTGTGAACGCTTCGCTACCAGTTACTTTTCTCGTCTGCATGGTTTTTTCCTCGTTTGTAGACGCGCCGACATTCCACCCTGTCAGGAGAGAACTAAGCGCCAGATTGGTTTTACCGGTGTCCCCGGCAATCAGGTTTAAAGATCGTTATTCTACTAAAATCTAAGTAACTCTTTGATATAGCGTGAAATTCAAGATAGTCAGCTTGCCTCGCGCCACCCTAAACAGTGCCGCGCCAAGGGATTAGCCAACGCTCGAGCACACGCATTAACATCTCGATACTGAAACCGATGAGACCGATAATGGTGATGCCAATAACGACCGTATCGGTCTGAAGAAAATTCTTGGCGATCATGATCATCGACCCAATGCCTCGATCAGCGGCAACCAGTTCGGCGGCGACCACGGTGCCCCAGCACACCCCCATTGATATCCGAAGTCCGGTGAATATCTCCGGCAAGGCGTTGGGTAAAATAACCGTGCGCAGAACCTGAAACTTGGAGGCCCCAAGCGAATAGGCGGCGTGAACCTTGGAGATATTGACCCCGTTTACGCCGGAGCGCGCGGCGATAATCATAATGAACAGCGCGGCCAGAAACAGCAGGAAAACCTTGGCAAACTCGTCAATGCCAAACCACAAGATAATAAGCGGAATAAGCGCCAGCGGTGGAATTGGGCGGATGAATTCGACGACCGGGTCAAACAAGCCGCGTGCGACTGACGAAAGACCCATCGCCAGGCCAAGTGGAATGCCGATCAGAGAGCCATAAAACACGCCGGACAGCACACGAAATACGCTGGCCCAAACATGATCCCATAGCGAAACGTTGCGATAACCTTCGGTTAAAAGCTTGACCAAGCGGCTGCCGACCTCGCCAAATGAGGGCCAGTAGATCGGTCTGATCCAGCCATAGCTCGTGGAGGCCCACCACAATATCAACAATGCGGCGACCATGATGATGCCATAGATACGACCGGAATTTATGGCCGAAGGATCGCCAAATTTCACGGTTTTTTGGCGCGTAAAGCTGTTATCAGCTAGACCGAGCCAGATCATCAGGCCGGAGTGTTGTTTTTTGTTGGACATTCCCTGTGTTCCTTTTCAGTTTGCGGTGTTTCTTTGACCCATGATCTCTTCTTCCATGTCCCAAATCATCGTGAGGATTTCTTCGCGTTTTGCGATGAATTCCGGGGAGGCCTTGATTTCTCGTGGATCCTCAACCAGACCGCGCGCAGCGAAAGGCAGGCGATATTCTTTCTTAATACGGCCGGGCCGGGGGGCCATGACCATCAGGCGCTCGCCAAGAAAAAGCGCCTCATCGACCGAATGCGTGATCAAAACGATGGTTTTGCCGGTCTCTTTCCACAGCTTCAAAATCAACCCCTGCATCTTTTCACGGGTGAGGGCATCAAGTGCACCCAGAGGCTCGTCCATAAGCATAATTTTCGGATCATTGGCCAGACAACGGGCAAGGGCCACGCGCTGCTGCATGCCGCCAGAAAGTTGGTAAACTGGCTTGGTGGCGAAATCCTGAAGCCCGACGGTTTCAAGCAGATGATCGACAATCTCCTTGATCTGAGCGCGCGGTTTGTGTGCCATCGTGGGACCGTAGGCAATGTTCTTTTCAACCGTCAGCCATTCAAACAGCGCCCCTTGCTGAAACACCATGCCCCGCTCGGCGCTCGGCCCGATGACCCGCTTGCCGTCCAGCATAATGTCGCCCTCAGTCGGAGCCAGAAAACCGGCGACAATGTTCAAAAGTGTGGTTTTACCGCATCCTGATGGCCCGAGAACCGACAGCAATTCCCCTTCTTCAAGGCGAAATGACACGTCTTTTAACGCGTGTATCGGATGCATTCCCGGTAAGGTGAAAGTCATAGACACCCCGTCGACGCTCAAGGCTTTCATGGCTACGTCCTTCATATCGTGAGAAAAAT
>CAYPUW010000250.1:0-3963 GCA_964413925.1 uncultured Rhodobacter sp.
GGATATCTATCATCTGACGCCGATGGATCTGGACCCGACCATCACCGAGCAAGAGTTTCGCGCCCATTTGCAACCACTGATTGACGGAACCGAGAAGACGATCTCGTTTGAGACCGTGCAGTTTGAGCCTGACGGGCGGGAGATTCCCGAAGAGGTTGTCGTTCAGCTGATCAAACCCGTGGATCAGCCCCCTCGGTTCGTGGTTTTCGTCACCGATATCACCAAACGCAAGCAGGCTGATCGCGAGATCAACAAGTTCAAGGCGACGCTGGACGCCACCGAGGACGCGATATTCATGTTCCGTCCCGACAGCCTGGAGTTCATCTACATCAACAACGCGGCCCGCAAGCAGGTCGGTTGGGACAATGGCGATCATATTGGCAAAACCCCGGGCGACATCAACCCGGTTTTCAGCGAGGAACGTTTCCGTAAAATGGCAGCGCCCCTGGTTTATGGCACCCAAACCTCGGTCACGACCGAGAGCACGGGGCTGAATTTTAAGCCGACCGAATTTATTCTGGAGCTGTTTGACGAGGACGACACCGCCGAAACCCGGTTTGTGTTGACGTGTCGTGATATCTCAGAGCGAAAAGAGGCAGAAAAGAAAATACTCCAGTTCAAAAAGACGCTCGATCTCAGTCAGGACGAGATTTACATGTTCTGGCCGGACAGTTTGAAATACATCTATCTCAACGATGCAGCCAAGAGATTGTCGGGATGGTCAGAGAACGTATATGTTACCAAGACCTTGATGGATAATAATAAAAACTTTGATCCCGAAGATTTCCGTGAAACCGTTTCTCCGCTGCTGAATGGTGAGAAGAAGTCGATTGTGTATGAGAAAATAGGCAAAAATGGCCGGCCAATAGAGGTGTCTATCCAGTTGTTGAAGCCGCGCGATCAAGCCGCCCGATTTGTGGCCATCACCCGTGATATCAGCGAGCGAAGGGCCGCCGAGAAAACTAAATCTGAGTTTATTTCCACCGTCAGCCATGAATTGCGCACGCCGTTAACCTCGATCAAGGGGGCGTTGGGTCTACTAAAGGCAGGCGCTGCAGGCGAGATGAACGAAAAATCGGACTCGCTCGTGACCATGGCGCTTAACAACAGCGACCGCTTGGTGCGCCTGATTAACGATATCTTGGACATCGAGAAATTCGAGGCCGGACGTATGGAGTTCCACCTGAAGCCGATGGATATGGCCGATCTGGTTGGGCAAGCTGTCGAGGCCAACAAAAACTACGGGGTGGCACGCGGCGTGACGTTCGAGGCCAGCGGCATCAGCAATCCGGTGACCATCAATGGCGACAGCGACCGGCTGATGCAGGTTATGGCCAACCTGATGTCAAATGCCGCCAAGTTTTCTGACAGCGGAGCAACGGTTAAAATCGCGCTGACCAAGCGAAACGGCAAGGTGCGCGTCTCGGTCAAAGATACTGGCACCGGCATCCCGATTGAGGCGCAGGCGACGATATTTGACAAATTCACGCAGGCGGATTCCTCTGATCAACGCGCCAAAGGCGGCACCGGGCTGGGGCTTAATATCGTGAAAATGATGGTCGAGGCCCATGGCAGTTCCATCCATTTTCAAAGCAAACCCGGCAAGGGGACAACGTTCTTCTTTGAGATTGATCTGCTTGAGCAGACTGAAAAAGTCTTGCCGATCAAGCCTATAGCCGTTGAGACAACCGCGCGTTTACTGGTCTGCGAGGATGACGAGGATGTGGCTGATCTGCTGAAAATAATGCTAACCAGCACCGGCTATCAGGTCGATATCGCCCACACCGCCGCGCAGGCAAAAGAGTTGCTGGCAAAAACTGATTATGACGCGATGACGCTTGATCTTGGCCTGCCAGATCAGGACGGATTGTCGCTTTTGCGCGATATGCGCGCCCAGCCGAAACTGGAAAACCTGCCGGTTGTGGTGGTGTCCGCAAGCGCGCAAGACGAGACCTCTGACCTTGCGGCAGACGGCGTTAATATTTTTGATTGGGTGCAAAAGCCGGTTAATTCCACAACGTTGAAATTGCTTATGGAGCGCGCGGTGCGCAATACGCCCTCGGTGACCCCGAAAATACTTCATGTGGAGGATGAAGGCAGTGTGCGCGAAATAGTCAAAACCATTGTTGGCGATCACGCCGAGATTATCAGCGCCAACTCGGTGGCAGCGGCCAAGAAAATGCTGGCTAAAACCCGCTATGATCTGGTTATCCTGGATCTGTCATTGCCAGACGGAGACGGGCAGGAACTGCTGCCCTTGCTGCATAAATCACCACAAAACGCCACGCCGGTGCTTGTTTTTTCGGCACAAGAGGCTGATAGTCGAGTTGTCGCGGGGGTCGAGGCGGTGATGGTGAAATCACGCGTTTCAAATGAAGACCTGTTGGGGATGATTGAGACAGTTATTGCTCAGGCTAAACTAGGGAACCGCGCCGCGGCGGAATGACAAACGCGAAACGACAAACAAAGTGAAATTATATCATGTTAAATAAAATATTACATGTTGAAGACGACGAGGATATTCGCTCCATCGCTCTGATGGCGCTGCAAGCGATCGGCGGATTTAACGTGGTCCAATGCAGCAGCGGCCAAGAAGCGATGGAAAAAGTGCAGGAGTTTACGCCGGATTTATTCTTGCTCGATGTGATGATGCCCGGCATGTCCGGCATCGAAACGCAGGAAGCGTTGCGAAAAATTCCGCGATTTGCCGACACGCCGGTGATTTTCATGACCGCCAAGGCTCACCGCGAGGAAATCGACGCGTTCAAAGGCTCCGGCGCGATTGAGGTTATTACCAAACCGTTTGATCCGGTGACCTTGTCAGATCAGGTTCGCGCCGCTTGGGAAAAGCGAAAATAGCCAAGACCTAGATCCTAACTTTTAGCGCCTGCTGATCTCTAATATTGCCCGTAAGCCTGACGAGAGCCGCTCGAATTTCAACCGGCCACCATGCTGACTGGCGATGGTCGACACAATGGTCAGGCCAAGGCCGACCCCTTCGGTAAACCCCGAGTTTTCACCGCGCAGAAACGGACCTTTTAGGGCGTTAAGGGTTTCTTCAGTCATGTTGGTGCCTTCGTCCTCGATCACAATCGAGGCGGTGGTCGAGTTGGCCTTGATCGACACCTTGGCGCGCCGCCCGTATTTGAGGGCATTGTCAATCAGGTTGGAAATCGCCCGCTGCAATGAAATCGGTCGTGCAAACACCAGAATTCGGCGCGCATCCTCGAACGGCAAAGTCGCCTGACCGCTGCGACCGCTAAACACCGACCGGCTTTTGTCAAATTCGGTGATCTGGCTCGCACATAGTCGCACCGGCATGCCGGTATCCGCATAATCGGCGACGACAGAGTCAACCAACGAGGTCAGCGAAATTTGCCGTGGCACCTCAACGTCCATTTCAGAGCGGGTATAGGTCAGCACGCTTTGGATCATCCCCGTCATCTGGTCGATGTCGGTTTCAAGCTTGCAGCGCAGCTCGTGATCCTCAATCAACGCGGTTCGCAAGCGCAGGCGGGTTGCGGGTGTGCCAAGATCATGGCTGACGCCCGACAGGATCAACATGCGTTTTTGCAAACGATCCCGCTCTGTCTCTTGATAATTATTGACGGTTCTGACGATCTCGCGCAGCTCACGCGGCCCTTCTTCGGCGAAAATATCCGGCCCGCCAATGCGACCTCTACGGGCAAGTGCGGTGGCAAATCGGCCAAATTGAGCTGAGGTTTCAGACACTTGCGTAAGAAAAACCCCGACCGCCGCCAACACGATCAAAGCCGCCAGCAGGCGCGTATCCGTGGGGGCCGCTTGACAGCCCCAGACAGGGTTTCCGTCAATGCGCTGCCAACTGTCGCGCCCGATGCGCACGAATATTATCGGCGCACTGCAATAGCTCGCCAGCAAGCGCGTGAGATTGCCAAAGCGCACGGCAGGGTGGCCATTGCCGATGGTTTTGATCTTGGCAAT
>CAYPUW010000251.1:0-3963 GCA_964413925.1 uncultured Rhodobacter sp.
ATTTGGCCCGAATAGCCCCATCTACTGCCCCATCGCTCTTGGTCACAGCCACAGTGGCATCCTCCGCCGGGTGTCGTCTGTGTCCTCGTAGTCAATGGATTTGCCGTCTTCGCCCCTGAGAATGATACACTCCCGGTCCGGTGTGTGCCCGAGGTCCGCAAGGCCAAACTTGGCGGCGTGGAACATCGCCCGAAGGGGTGCTGCGGCCCGTATTCTGGCGTTCCGGTTGGTCGCAGCACCCGGACCGGAGTAGCTCCCCTTGGACAGGTCGATGAGACCCAGCTCGGCCAGCAGGTGGACATACTCGACGATGACCTTGGACAGGTGGAGGGCGTTGTAGCGGCTGTTTGTCCGCCACTCGCTGTTGTTGAGGTGGACGCCGATGGCCAGAGTCGGGTCGGTGGTCCAAGCAACATAGAGGTCGAGCAGCAAGACCGTGAGCTGGTCCTTGTGGCGGGTCTTGGGTTTGGGACCACGGGTGCTTTTGGCCGCGAAATGTTGGAAGTGAGTGGCCCACAGGTGGTTGAACCCCACCAAAAAGGCGAAGGCAGACATGTGGCCGTCGCAAAACGCTTCTGTCGTCGCGGCAGGGTCCTTCAAGCACACGCGGCGAACGCGACTATAAATATCCACAGAATACATCTCCCGCCCTCCGAATAAACGAAGGACACAAACTGGCGGAATTTTACTCCGCTACAACTGCGCTATGCAGCCGCTTCTGTGACCCATTTCTGTGGCCCATTTCTGTGGCCCATTATTGCTCCGCGTTTTACAATCGTTGGCAATAATCCATATCTATTATGCGGAAAGTCACCTATTTGACAGCGAAACAGGTGTCTCAAACCCGTTTGGCTTGACGGTGAGAATACTGCATCGCTGCGACGCCAGAACTGTTTCGGCGGTGTTGCCAATAAAAAATCCGGGAATACCCACCCGCGCGACCGATCCCATCAGGATCAGGTCGATTTGTTCCTGTTGAACAAGCTGGTTAATCGCCTGTTCCGGGCGGCCTCTGGGCAAATGAATGCGGTGATCTATTTCCGACATCCGATAACTATCCATCAGATTGTTGACCGCTAAAAGATGTTTATCGTGGTGATGCTCAAGGATGGCTTCACGCTGCTGTGGGGCAATCTCTGAGCGCATGCTGTCAAGGTCTGTCCCGTCGACCTCCCACGCATGCATGATGTGCAAAACCGCGCTGTCATGCAGTGCCAGCGATGTGGCCAGATCCATTATCATTCTATTGATCTGATCTTTTGACGCAGCGATCTGCGGATCTATCGCCACTAGAATTCTTTGGTATGGGACCGGCTGCCCCGGCTTTACGATCCAGACCGGGCACGGGCATTTGCGAATGAGATGTGTTGCCGTGCTGCCAAAGAAAATCTGCTTGAGACCCCCATCAGATTGGGCGCAAGCAAGCACCAAATCATGTTCAGCGCTCATAACCTGCCGAATGATTTCAAGAAAAGCTGTTCCGGTGAGGACCAGCCAGCGAACGTCCAAAACTCCGGCATGCTGGACGCCAAGGCACAGGCGCTGAAGGCGCTTTTCGCTCTCGTCAACATGCTGAGCAGAGGTCTCGCCTCCCTGCAAAACCACAGTGACCGTCAGGCGAGCGCCGTTGTCACGAGCAAGCGAGGCCGCTTGTTCCAAAGCATCCTCTGCCCCAATCGCCTCATTGAACACGACGAGTATATTGGTAAATCTCTTCATGGGATTTCCCCTTTTGGTTAGGTGACAGTGTTTGGCTTATTCCCCGTGAGGTAGAGCCAGACGAACCCGGACACACCAGCCAGAAGCGAGGCTGCGAGGATGCCGGTTTTGGCCATCAACAGCATCTCGTCTTGCCCTGCGAAGGCGAGTTGGGCCACGAAAATCGACATGGTAAACCCGATCCCGGCCAACAGGGACGCCCCGGCAATTTGGGTAAAGCGGGTTGCGCTTGGCAAGACGGCCACCCCGAACCGGATCGCCAGCCAACTGGCCCCGGTGATGCCAATGAACTTGCCGAAGATCAGGCCAACAGACACGCCCATCATGACGGGATTGCTCAGGGTTTGCCCCAAGGCACCAACGTCGATCGGTATTCCGGCATTGGCCAATGCAAAGATCGGAATTACCACGAAGGCCACTGGCATATGCCAAAAATGCTCAAGACGCTGCAACGGGGCCTCGACACCAATAACGCCGTTTCTCAGCGCCTGAACTTCGCTGCGCAGGGCAATATTGGTCATGACGCTTCTACCCGGCTGATTGCTGGCATCGAACCTGTCCATCAGCGAGCGGACATGGGCGCTGAATTTTGATGGATTGTATTTCGGATAGGCTGGCACCGTCATGGCACCGATCACTCCGGCCAAGGTCGCATGAACGCCGGATGACAGCAGCGCGTACCACAGCAAAACAGAGATAATGAAATACGGGACAGGGTTGCGAACGCCGCCCCGGTTCAGGCCAACAAGCGCACTCACCAGCAGAGCGGCCATGAACAGGGGCAACAGCGCAATGGTTTCAGTGTAAAAGACGGCAATAACCATCACCGCTCCCAAATCGTCAACGATGGCCAAGGCGATCAGAAACGTCACCAGAGCCTTGGGAACCCGAGCGCCCAACAACACCATGACCCCGGTGGCAAAGGCAATGTCGGTTGCCATCGGAATACCCCAGCCAGCAGCCGCATCGCCTTGCGGATTGAGGGCAATGTAAAACAGCGCCGGCACCACCATACCGCCAATCGCGGCGACTATCGGCAGAACGGCCTTGCGACGGTTGGCCAGCTCGCCAACCAGAAATTCCCGCTTTAGCTCAAGCCCGATGACAAAGAAGAAAAACACCATCAATCCGTCGTTGATCCAGTGGTGCAACGACATCTTCAGCGACCAATCCCCAAAACCGATGCCCACATAGATGCGCAGCACCTCGTTATAGGTTTCGGCAAACGGTCCGTTCGCCAAGATCAGCGCCAGCACAGCCATCGCCATCAGCAATAGACCGCTGGTGGTCTGGCGATGCAGAAACTCTTCAAACGGTGTAAGGATACGACGAAATTGCCGCTCCCATGGAGCGAGGTTCATGCCGTCATCAGCAGGCTTTTGGTCATTATATTCGGTCTTACTCATCATGCGCCTTTCAAAACTCAACGCGTGTGCGGGCGGTTGTAACTGGAGAGAATTCTCCTGGGTGGGTCTATACCCGTGTTATATCTATGTTGCGCTGGACCATAGATTAATAGGAGTGTATAGGAAATATTGATAGGAAATAACTATCAACCTCTATCCGACCATCACCGCCAAAAACGAGAAACCAATGGCCCAACCTAATGTGACACTGAAACAGTTTCGATACTTGGTAGCGCTGGCCGATTTCGAACATTTTCGCCATGCGGCCGAGTTTTGCGGCGTCAGCCAGCCCTCGCTCAGCGTGCAATTGCAAAACCTTGAAAACATCCTCAACACCCGCTTGGTTGAACGCTCGCGCGGTGGGGTGATTTTTACACCTGTGGGCCGCGAGGTCGTCGCCCGTGCGCGGCGGCTGCTTTTTGAGGCGCAGGCCATCAAGGATTATGTCTCTGTCGCCAGTCATGGCTTGGCGGGAACGATCCGACTGGGCGTCAACGCCACTTTGGGCCCCTATCTCCTTCCACGGGTTCTGGCCGCTTTGCATCGTGAACATCCCGACACCAAGCTCTATATCCGTGAAAGCAGACCGACCAATCTGGAGACCGAGCTGGGGACAGGGCTTCACGACGTAATCCTCGTGCAATTGCCGATCCACAACGCGGATTACGACACGGCACCTCTGTTCAGCGAGCCGATATTGCTGGCCGTATCCGCCAACCACCCGCTGGCGAAAAAAAAGCATGCTTCTGTGAAGGATCTCAAAGGCTTGCCGGTTCTGTCCCTCAACCCGGAATTTCATCTCCACCATCAGGTACATGCCCTGTGCGAGGCGTTTGGG
>CAYPUW010000252.1:0-3951 GCA_964413925.1 uncultured Rhodobacter sp.
GCTTCGGACGTGTGCTCTTCTGATCTCCCACACCGGGTCGGCGCTCGTGGTTTTGGATATAATCGGCGTAATCCTTGTATTTGGCTGAGCCATCCTCGTTAACCATGCCGGGCAGGCCAAGGCGCGCGCCAAGCTCGATCAATACCGTTTGAAAGCCGCGCACACCCGCGTGACCGGGGCGCTCAGGCTCGACCACCGGCCAGCGAATGCTGTCGGCCATCGCCTCGGCCTCGCAGATCGGGCGGTCAAGTAGCGAGATGCAATCATGACGCTCAAGATAGGTCGTATCGGGCAGAATGAGATCGGCAAACGCCACCATCTCGGACGAATAAGCGTCGGAATAGATGATATGCGGGATCACATACTCACCGTTTTCGTCCTTATCCGTCAGCATCTCCATCACGCCCTTGGTGTTCATGGACGAGTTCCACGCCATGTTCGCCATATACATGAACAAAGTGTCAATCTTGTAGGGATCACCGGCATGGGCGTTGGAAATCACCATATGCATCATGCCATGCGCGCTTAAGGGATTGTCCCATGTGAACGCTTTGTCGATGCGTTTGGCGGTGCCGTCGGGGTTCAGAAGCAAATCTTCCGGTCCCTGCGGATAACCCAGATGCGGCCCGTCAAGCGGCATACCCGGTTGAAATCCCGCATGGGGTTTTGGGTGGGCGGTGGCCGGTTTTGGATAAGGCGGTTTGAAGCGAAAGCCACCGGGAACCTCGACCGAGCCGAGCAGGATTTGCAAAACATGCAGCGCGCGGCAGGTTTGAAAGCCGTTGGAATGGGCCGAAATCCCGCGCATGGCGTGAAACGAAACCGGCCGCCCGATCATTTGGTCATGCTTTTCGCCTTTCCAGTCGGTCCACGGCTGATCAATGGTGATCTCTTCTTCAAACGCCACATGCGCCAGTTCGGCGGCGATGCGTTTGATCTGCTCAACCGACAGGCCGCATTGTTCGGCCACGGTTTCAGGTGCGCAATCTTGTCCCATATATTTCTCGGCCAGAAGCTGAAAAACCGGGCGATGCGTGGCGCCTTTATAGCGATAAGAGCCGGCAAGATCGGCTTTGATTTTCGGCGTATCAAACGCCACGGCCTTGCCTGTCGCGCGGTCCAGCACCAAAGGCTTGCCCTCGTCATCGCGCAGAAAAAGGCCATGCTCGGGTGATTTGGCATCCTCATTAACCAAAAACGGCGCGTTGGTATAACGCATCAGATATTCAAGATCGACCTTGCCCGCCTTTAGCAACTCATGGATCAGCGCCAGAATAAACAAGCCGTCGGTGCCCGGCGTGATGCCGACCCACTCATCGGCGATGGCGTTATATCCCGAGCGGATAGGGTTAACGCCGATGATCTTGGCCCCGCGTTCTTTCAGCTTGCCAAGGCCCATCTTGATCGGGTTGCTGTCGTGATCTTCAGCCACGCCGAAAATCATAAAAAGCTTGGTGCGATCCCAATCGGGAGCGCCAAACTCCCAAAAGCTGCCGCCCATGGTATAGATGCCCGCTGCCGCCATATTGACCGAGCAAAACCCGCCATGAGCGGCATAATTCGGCGTGCCGTAAGCCTGCGCCCACCAGCCGGTCATGGATTGGGACTGGTCGCGTCCGGTAAAAAACGCGAGCTTCTCCGGTGCCGTTTCGCGCAAAGGTTTCAGCCAGCCAAGCGCCATCTCCATGGCCTCGTCCCAAGAAATCTCCTCAAACTCGCCAGAGCCGCGTTCGCCCACACGTTTCAAGGGCGCACGCAGGCGCGAGGGCGCGTGGTGCTGCATGATCCCGGCGGAACCCTTGGCGCAGAGAACGCCCTGATTGACCGGATGATCGCGATTGCCCTCGATATATTTGACTTTCCCGTCCTTCATATGAACGTTGATGCCGCAGCGACATGCGCACATATAGCAGGTGGTTTTGCGGATTTCGTCAGAGACCTCGGGCGAGGTGTCCAAGTCTGGCTGGTCAAAAGCAGGCATGAGTATTCCTTACGATCCCTGGGCATTGCCGTTTAATTCCAGCGGTTATTTCCGAGGGGTGGCAACATATTATATCATTAGAATGTATTAAACTATCTGTGATGCGAAAAGTCCAGAAATCTAATCCAGAACCCCACCCTTTGCGGCCACGTGTCGCTCTAAGCGGTGAAATTCTCAATGTTTTATAGGGCAAAATGGACCTCTCTTACGGATTTAATATGCACATGTTTGCATTTAAGGGGAATCTAATATAGAATTTCCACACCCGATTGTGGGGATAAAAGGGAGGATTACATGAAACTTGGAACGAAAGTTGGGATGGCTTTGGCTGTCACACTCGGTGGCATGGTGGCCACTGCGGCCTATGCTGCAACCACTGTCAACAAAACTTACCTGCGTAAAGGCACTCAGGAAGTCCGTGTATTTACCGACGGGGGCAAGCTTTACTGCCGTCGCACCAGCGATAATTTTGAGATGTGCCACGGTATGGAGCAACAGGCTGATGGCTCTTGGACCGGCGACAGCATGAAGCACCCGGACATGCCGAAATTCATGACTTTCAATGGCACGGTCATCATCGGAACCAACAAAAAGTTGAGCATCAAGGGCTGTGCCGCTGGCAATGCGCTGTGTGCTAAGGAAGTTTGGGACGAAAAATGATGTCATGACCGGCCACTGGTTTTAGTTTGGCCGGTCATGATCGAGATACCTTGTCGGCGGTGGTAATGATCGCGGCAATGGCCAAAGATGCAAGTCGCGCCGCTGGAGGGTCGGCGCGGCTTGTCAGTAATATGGGGACTTTCGCCCCGAACACCACGCCCGCCGCACAGGCCCCCGTCAGATAGACCAATGATTTGAAAATCGCATTGCCCGATACAATATCCGGCACGATGATTGCGTCGGCTTTGCCCGCCACAGGATCGTCGCTGAGTCCCTTAATCTTTGCTGATGTGCTCGAAAATATCAGATCAAGCGCCAACGGGCCGGAAAAAAGCGCGTCAGGGATTTGCGATCTGGCCCAGTCGCGCAACTGGCGTGCCTCTATGGTTGAAGGCATCGCGCGCATCGGCTTTTCGCTGGCAGACAAGAAGGCTACTTTTGGGGTTTTCGTGCCAAGAATTCGCAACAGCGACACCACGAAACGGGTCGAAGCTTGCCGCGTCTCGATGTCGGGACTGATATTCACGGCAGCATCAGAGAGAAGCAAAGGCCGCGTGCCGTCCGGGGGGGTAATGTGAAAAACATGGACCAGACGGCTTTCGGTGCGAAGGCCAGCGGTCTTGTCCAGAGCTGATTTCAAAAAGACATCGGTGGAAATATGACCCTTCATCAGGACGTCGGCCATGCCTGCTCCACAAGCCTTGGCGGCGGCCATGCCGGCCTCGATCTCGTTGCCGGCCTTTATGGTTTGATAGCGGGAGATATCCCAGCCAAGCCTGTCCGCAGCGTGGTTAATATCATCCGGCGATCCTGTGAAAACCGGAACCATGATCCCGGCCTCGGTCGCCTCTTTGGCCGCTTGCATCGGCAAGTCGGCCCCCGCATTGGCAATCACCACGGTTGGCGGGCGATGGCGCTGCGCCTCAGAGAGCAACCCTGTCGGGCATACAGGCGAACGATCTGACAAAAACGCTGAAACTGGCATGTTGGCACCTGCCTTCGGGTCGGCAATCCCGCCGCCTGAACATATTTGCAGGCGGCGGGATTGTCTCGGAGTTTGGTTATGCGCCAGCTTGCGACTGCATGTCGCTCGCGTCAACATCGGCGACCGTCACCGGATTTTTCATGGCGTCGCGGCGAAACGGCTCGCCGAGTTCCTGATTGACCATGACCTCGATAAAGGTGGTTTGGCCGTTTTCCATCTGCGCTTTGATCGCCGCATTCAGGGTATCGGTCAACTCGTCCATGGTCGTCACCTGAACTCCACGCAAGCCACATGCGTCGGCAATCCCCGCGTAAGAGACCTTGTC
>CAYPUW010000253.1:0-3932 GCA_964413925.1 uncultured Rhodobacter sp.
AGACCAATTGCGACGGTGGCGGCAAAACTGTCGCCAATCCCGGCGATAGACAGCTTATATTTGCGCGCAAACAGCGTGCCCGCGACGATCACCCCGAGAAATCCGCCGTGAAAGGACATGCCGCCCTGCCAGACCATGGGGATTTCAAGCGGATTGGCCCAATAATATGCCGGTTGATAAAACAGCACAAACCCCAGCCGCCCACCGAGGATGACGCCGAGGATAACCCATGTCAGGAGGTCCTCCACCTGTTTGGCGGCGATGGGTGCTTTGTTGTTTGGCCATAAATCAGGCCGGTTGACCAGCGCCACGATCCACCGCCATGCCAGCAGCAATCCGGTAATATACGCCAGTGCATACCAACGCAGCGCCAAATTAACTGGACCGAGCGAGATTGAAAATATCTCAGGTGAGATGTCTGGAAACGGGATCAGGGCCTGCATGGGTAATCTTTCTCAAGGGATGGCTCCTAAGTTCCCTGTCACGGTGGGCATGTCAACCATGCTCCCTTGGCAAATCATCGCGGGAAGGCCATATAGGAGGAAACCCGCGCAACGAATGATGCGCGGATAACGACGGAGGCCAGAAATGCAGACGCGCAATAAAATATTTGACGATTTTTCCAAGCTTATGAATAACGCCGTTGGGGTTGCTCAAGGGGCGAAAGACGAGGCCGAGAATGCGATGAAAAGCTGGGTCGACCGCTGGCTTGCCGATCGCGACTTTGTTACCCGTGACGAGTTCGAGGCGGTGCGGGCGATGGCGCAAAAGGCGCGCGAGGAAAATGCGGCCCTGACCGCACGGCTTGAGGCGATAGAATCAGCGGCCAAACCCAAGGCGAAACCTCGCGCTAAGGCGACCTCTACCGCCGCCAAAAAAAGCAAATCTTAGGCTTCGTGCCTGACGTTTTTTTAATAAACCATTAACATGACGGCCCGGTCTGTGGATAAGCGCGGCAATTTCGCCAAGCTATCCACAGATTTCATCCGTGTGCGCACTTGGCGAAGTTATCGCTTTACAGAGCGTGCAATCCCCATCACCATATCTTGTAAGAGGAGTGGGCTGATCCACGACCCCTAGTAAGCCAACCAACCTGTAGCGGGGCATACCAAGCACAGGACCAGCAGCGAAGGGCGCAGGATATGGCCAGTCTTGAACATTATCAAAACAGTATCGAGATCCATCCAATCGACATTGTTGAAACTCTCGCACAGCATCACGCGTGGGATTTTGATCGCGTTGCCGATGACCAGATTGCCATGGCTATCGAGGGGGCGTGGCGAACCTATTCCATCACGCTGGCTTGGTCCAATAGCGATGAAACGCTGCGCCTGATGTGCTCGTTTGAAATGGATCCACCGAGCGAAAAACTGCCGCTTCTTTATGATGTGTTAAACAGTGCCAACGACAAATGCTGGTCCGGGGCGTTCACCTTGTGGAAAGAACAGGGGCTGATGGTGTTCAGATATGGTCTGGTCCTGACCGGCGGAGAGACGGCGGGTGCGGCCCAAATCAACCAGCTCGTTCAGGCCGCCGTGACCAATTGCGAGCGGTTTTACCCGGCGTTTCAACTGGTTTGCTGGGGCGAAGAGCCTCCCGAAGCTGCCATTCACATCGCTATGGATGTGGCGTACGGAACCGCCTGACCAGCGGCTGCCGCTTTCCTTTCATCTGAAATGGCGCGGAATTTACAGGTCTACGTCCAAGGTTGCGCCCAAGGTTGAGAGACCGGTTCTTTTCGGGCATGATTGCAAATGTCATCAATAATGTCGGCCCTTAACCATGAATGACCACATGCCGTTTGCAACTGTCGGGCAAACCATCGGCTTGCTTGGAGGCTCGTTTGATCCTCCGCATCAGGGGCATCTTCATATTTCCCGCCAAGCGTTGCGCCAATTCCGGCTTGATCGCGTTTGGTGGTTAGTGTCGCCGGGTAACCCTTTGAAAAAAGACAGCCCCGCCGAGTTTCAGCGCCGCATGGCGGCCTCGCGTACGCTGGTGGATCATCCGAAAATAACCGTCACCGATATTGAAATGCGCCTGAAAACGCGCCGCACCGCCGAAACGCTCGCGCGGCTAACACCGCTATATCCCGGAGTTCGGTTCGTTTGGTTGATGGGAGCCGACAACATGGCAGGCTTTCACAAATGGGAAAACTGGCGCGCGATCATGACGCAGATGCCCATCGGCGTGCTGGGACGCACTGAGAACGGAGTGCGTGCGGGAAGCTCACCTGCCGCGCGTGCTTTTGCCCAGTATCGATTGCCGTCATCCCTGTCGGTTACGTTGCCATATCACTCTCCTCCTTGTTGGTGCCTAGTAAACGGCCCAACTGTTGATATTTCGTCAACGCAGATCAGAAATAATGGCCAATGGGTACGTTAATGGTGTTGCTCAAGTCCGCCCGACTTTAAGGTTGAAGAATGTCCAGCAATAAAGAAGCAAGAAATTGACCCAAAAAATCAGCCGCCGTCAGGTGCTCGCCGGGATATTGATGTCGTCAACCAGCGTATTGGTTGGCCCTGCCCTTGCCGGACCGCCAAAAACCTCGATCTGGCCAAAACCGCGCAGCCAGAAAATACGCGCTCAGGCGGCGGGACCGGTTGAAGAGATTATCAAGGCCTCCAAACTGTCGGGCAAGGTCGGATTTGTTGTGGCGGATGCAAAAACCGGCGAGATACTGGAAAGCTTCAACCCCTTGCTTTCGCTGCCCCCTGCCAGTGTCGCCAAGACGGTTACGACCCTTTACGGGCTGGAAGCCCTTGGCAGCACTTACAAATTCCGTACCCAAATTCTCGCCACAGGTCCGCTTGAAAATGGACGGCTGAACGGCGACCTCTATCTGGTTGGCGGCGGCGACCCGACCCTTGACAGCGACGCTTTGGGAGTGCTGGCCAAACAGCTAAAAGACGCAGGGCTGCGCGAGATTTCAGGCAACACTTATGTCTACGCCAAGGCCATTCCCTATCAGAAAGCCATTGACCCAACGCAACCGGTTTATCTGGGCTATAACCCTTCACTTTCGGGGATAAACCTCAACTTTAACCGGGTGTTTTTCCAATGGAAGCGGCGCAAGGGCGGGTACGATATTACCATGGACGCGCGCGGTTTGAAATTTCGACCGCGTGTGGAAATGACCACTATGAAGGTGGTCGAGCGCCGCTCGCCGGTATTTGCGGTCACCACCTCGCGAAATATGGACCAGTGGACGGTCTCCAAACGCGCGCTCGGGCGCAAGGGCGGGCGCTGGCTGCCGGTGCGGCGGCCTGATTATTATGCGGGCGAAGTGCTGCAAAGCATCGCTCGCTCTTATGGGATTGATCTGCCTGCGTTCAAAATCGCGACCAGCGTGCCTGAAGGGGCGGTGCTGGCCAGTTGGTCAAGCAAGGAGCTTGAAGAGGTTCTACGCAGCATGCTGAAATATTCAACCAACCTGACGGCGGAGGCGGTTGGCGTGTCGGCCAGTCAGAAACGTGGCGGCAATCCGCAGACTTTGCGTGCCTCGGGCAAACTGATGACCACTTGGATGCGCGCAACAACAGGGGCGACGCGCGCGAATTTTGTGGATCATTCCGGGCTTGAGGAAGGCTCGCGTATCTCGCCGAGCGACATGGTTAAGGTTCTGACCTATAGCGGTTGGGACGGGCCTTTGCATCGGCTGGTCAAGAAAATTCCGCTGCATGATGCCAAGGGCAGGCCGATTAAAAACAGCCCGATCAAGGTGCATGCCAAGACCGGCACGCTCAATTTCGTGTCCGCCCTTGCTGGCTATATTGAAACACCGCGCCAGCAAAATCTGATTTTCGCGATTTTTAGCGGAGACATGCCTAAACGCACCAAGATCAAGAAAGCCGACCGAGAGCGGCCAAAAGGCGCGCGGGCGTGGAACCGGCGCGCCAAAAGAATGCAACAAAAACTGATCGAACGCTGGG
>CAYPUW010000254.1:0-3907 GCA_964413925.1 uncultured Rhodobacter sp.
GCCGTCTGGGCCGGAGACCGCATCCTGCGTCTAAAACCCTCCGACGTCGCCGTTGCCGTCGCCATTGAAGGTGGCCTTTTTACCCCGGTTTTACGCGACAGCCACACCAAAACCCTGTCAACACTTTCGGCTGAAATGAAAGACCTCGCCGCCCGCGCCCGCACCCGCAAGCTCGCCCCACACGAATACCAAGGCGGCAGTTTTGCCATCTCAAATCTCGGCATGATGGGCATTCAAAACTTCGACGCGGTGATCAACCCGCCCCACGGCTCGATCCTTGCCATCGGTGCTGGCGAAAAACGGCCCGTGGTCAACAGCGACGGCGAACTTGCCATCGCAACCGTCATGTCGGTCACGCTTTCGGTCGATCACAGGGTGATAGATGGCGCACTCGGCGCACAGTTTCTGACCGCCGTCAAAGCCTATCTCGAGGACCCGATTTCCATGCTCGCCTAAGCAACACCCGGCGTCGCCGTTCAGTCGGCGTCGCCAATCAACTGATTCATCATAACTGACGGCTGCGCACAGCCCGCCTCGCCAACGATTTTGGCCGGAACCCCAGCCACAGTCTTGCACGGTGGAACCGTTTCCAGCACCACCGAGCCTGCCGCAACGCGCGTGCAATACCCCACCGTGATGTTGCCCAAAACCTTGGCCCCAGCCCCGATCAGCACCCCATTTTCAATGGTCGGATGCCGGTCCCCATCGGCCTTGCCAGTCCCGCCAAGCGTCACCGAATGCAGCATCGAAACATTGTCTCCGACAATCGCCGTCTCGCCAATAACAATCGAGTGGGCATGGTCTATCATGATCCCCTGCCCGATCTGAGCATTCGGATGAATGTCAATTCCGAACACCTCGGATACCCGCATTTGCAGAAAATACGCCAGCTCCTTGCGGCCATTTAACCACAGCCAATGGGCGACACGATAAGCCTGAACCCCTTGAAAACCCTTGAAAAAAAGCAGAGGCTGTATGAACCTGTGGCAGGCCGGATCGCGCTCAAACACAGCAACAATATCCGCGCGTGCCGACTGCCCCAAGGACGGGTCCGCCTGATAGGCCTCGTCAACGATTTCGCGCATAATCTGGTCGGTCATTTCACCCGATGCCAGCTTCAACGACATACGATAAGACAACGACCGCTCAAGGCTATTATGATGCAAAATACCGGAATGCACCAAACCGCCCAAAATCGGCTCCCGCTCAACAATGTCCCGCGCTTCCTCGCGAATTCTGCTCCAAACCGGATCAAATCCCGCAACTTTCACCTTACTCTCGGCCATCCCACTTCCTCGTGCCTCAGTATCCAACGCCATTATTTAACCATGAAACCGCGCCAGTAAAGGCCTCAGGACAAGAAATCGCCTCCAAACTTCCCCGCATACTATCAGAATTCCAGCGACATCTTAAACCGCGCGCGGATATTCAAGCTCGACACTGTGAATAGCCAGCCGCACCGTCCCACCGGCAAAATTGCCCCCAAGCGCCGTCAAAACCAGCGGCGTGTCGGCCCAATAAGTCACAGGCGTGCCGCTCAATCCCCGCAGCCAAGAGTTTTTGCCGATACCCAGCCCGCTACCATATCGGTTGGTCGAGGCTGCAACCCCCAACTCCCAACCTGTCACGCCAGTCCCAGTAATCGCACTGATAACCCGCCCGGTCACGCCGATCACCTGCTGTCCATTTTTGATCAAAATACTTGTAGAGACAGTATTTCCCCCCATAATAATTTGATTAAATTCTGTGACCCGATGAAATGTACCCGCCCCGCCAGTCGCAACCGCACTCGCCTCGGGGCGCCATTTGACCCCATCGAAAATCGCCTCCTTGGCAATATCCACCACATAGGCACGCCACCCAATTGCAGGGGCGACGAAAACCCAACCGCCATTGGCATAGATCGCGATCTTCCCAACCTGCCCGCCCCATTCATTCACCGCGCCGACCGGAACAAAATAAGCCGCCCCATCGCCGACCAAAACCGGAGGGGTAGCAAGCGAAATCGAGCCGAGCCGCACCTGCGCCAACGCATCAAGCCGCGCTAGCGCCTCGTTCACCGTCACATGCTTTTGCGCCTGCGCCGCCTGCACCAGTGGTAATTTAAACTGTGTTGTATCAGCCATTAAGATCAATCCTTGCAAATAATCCCGCGCCAAAGCGCTGTGAAATCTGGGCCACTTCAACCCGGTAAGCCCCACTCAACCCATCCGCCGCCTGCTCAGCCGCCGTATAGGTCCACACAGGGGCGCTCAGGTTGACCTCGCGCATCAAAACCGCTCCCTGAAACACGCGCAAAACATAGGCCTCAAACGCCTCGCCCAACGGCACATCAACAGAGGCCCAACTATCGCCGTCGATCCGTGTGCGACGAACCCAGCTAAAGCTGCGATCACCACCAGCACTCTTGTTTGATCGCAAATGACACGGCGCATAAGGACGCAAACCAATTCCGGGAAATGCCCTGATTTCATGAATATACGAGGCATCCGTAAAGACTCTCTGCGCCGGTCCTACCCGATAATGCCGCGCCAAATCACGCGCCGACAACGCCAAATCAATCTGCCCCGGCACCCCGTCCATCACCACGACATAGCTGCCACTCGGCCAAAAATCCGGGATAATCCCCTCGGTCCCCGCCTGCCCGCGCAACAAGGTTTTCAGCACAAAACTACCGTCAGTTTGCAGCGGCGCATCGCTAAACTGAAACACCTCCCAAACATCATCAGCGCCGTTACCAATCGCAACCACATTGGCCCCGTTGAGCACCGCCTCCCTCGTCGCCGACACCACAGAGCCACCGAACATCGCCACCTTAACCCCAGCCCCCATATCCCAGCGACTGCCCTCGGCCCGCGCCAAACCCGACTGGGTAATCCCGATGATGGACGAGCGCTCAATCAGCCGATTAAGCGTATATCCCGCGTCGCTCGATGACGAATAAAGCGCAACCGAGCCAGGCCAAGGCGTCGCCGTCACCGCGATATGCGGCACATATGGCAACTCTTTCCCGGTCAACAGCGGCAGATCCAGAAACACCGGAAACACCGGAACCGGCGCCACAAAATCACTCACCGTTCCGCCGATTTCCACTTTGTTGACAGGCGCATAAACCGACGGCTCAACCCGCACCGCCTCCAGCCGCCGCGCCCCGGTATCCTCCACGCGATCAATGCGATAAAGCCCACCCCCAAGCGATTTTGGCGCAGTCACCACATCCCCGGCCCCAAGCGCCATCTGCGACGGCGGCAACGAAAACGCCAGCGTCTCGCGCGCCACCCGCGCCTCCGCCAACCAACGTTCCGCCGTAGCCTCCGCCTCGCCCGCCGACATCACCACCGGCAGCTCGCTTCGAGAAACACCTTGCGCGCGCTCATCAGCAAAAATCGCACTTGCCGCCCCCGCCTCATAGCTGCCATCGGCGCGAATATACCCGATCCTGACCTGCCCCGCCGTCTCGGCCTCAGGCAGGCGCAACGCCTCAGTTGAACCCGTATCCTGCCCCGTCCAAACCACCTGATCCGCCACGATCTCAGCCACCGCTTTTGCGTCACGGTTGCGAAACCGCAGCACGCCGTCCTGCTCACTCGCATCAAGCCCAAACGCCATCATCAAAGGCTGCAACGCCGCTCGCGCCGAGGTGGTATCGCCAACCACATAACCCCTAACCCCGCCATAAAGCTGGGTCGTATCCAGATCAAAAACCCCCGCCTTCTGGCAGGTTTCCGCAACAATATCCGCCAAAGATTGCGCTCCAAGACGACCGTTAAGCCAGTGCCCGCGCGCATAATTCACCCCATCCGACCACAGCGCCAGATTGGCCGGAAACGCTGGCCATGGCCGTGCGTCCCAAGCCCAGACATGGGCGTGATCCATGTCAATCATCGGCGCGCCAAACACGCTTGAG
>CAYPUW010000255.1:0-3868 GCA_964413925.1 uncultured Rhodobacter sp.
TATCAAAGGTTTTTGCGGCCATGATGCCCTCCTGAGGAAAATTTGGTTTGGTATTAAACCATTCAGGCGGGACCAGCAAACCGGATCAACGTCGGACATTATATGCCACACAAGCGGCACCCTCGCCAATAAACTGTCGCGAGATGTGGTTTATCTTGCCAAAGATATCAATCAGCCTGCTTGAACCTCGGCGGTTTTCGAATCACATGGCCTGAATTTCGCGCATGGTTTCGCCATATCCCCCGGCATTCAGATAGCTCACCTCCTTGGCGGTGGTGTCGCGATTGAGTGCGTCGTTGCGATAGGGAAACCGGCCAAATTTACGAATAACTTCGCGGTGAACCTTGGCGTGGAGCAGGTTGCCCGCGCCCACATTCGGCATGCGCGTTTTCATCAAACGTACGCATCGCTCTTGATCGGTCAGACATTCTGAATGCATCAGTGGCAGATAGAAAAACTGTCGCAAAGCTTCGTCCACACGCAGATCATACCCACGTTCTATGGCTTTTTTGGCCACGCAGAGCGCTTTTCGGTCGGTGCGAAACGCCGTTCCCGACCCGCGAAACATGTTGCGGGGAAACTGGTCAAGCAGGATCAGCAGCGCCAAAGCTTTGTCAGGCTCACAGGCCCAATCGCGAAAATCACCGGCGGCGGCCATCTCCCATGCCTCGCCAAAACGTTCATGAATTCTGGCGTCCAATTCCTCGGTCGAATTGTACCACCCCTCGGGGCCTACCTCGTCAACCCAGAACCCGATGATCTCTTGTGCGTCAGCCATGGCACCCTCCACTCACAATACCTGCGACTTTTGTTGCAGCTTTTGAAAAAAAATCAGGCGATTTCAAGGCAATTTTAACTTGCCGTGCTATTTGTGTCATTTGTGTTGCCTTCTTCCTCCAATGCCATCTCGACTGCGACCTCAACCGCAAGCTCAACCGCGACCGGCGACGAGGTCGGAGCGATGGGCGCATAAGAGGACGTGTCCTCCACCGAAGGCGCCGACCGCTGGGTCATGCGATAAAGCGCGTATCCCGTCATCAGGAACATCACGCCGCCGATATAGCCGAAAAAGCTGTACGGTCCCCATGTCTCCATCATCCAGCCAAGCACCATCGGCCCGGCAATGGCTCCGATCCCGTTAATAAAGATTAACCCGCCCGAAGCCGCCGCCATATCGTCAATTTCCAAAAAGTCGTTGGTATAGGCAATATAGAGCGAATAAAGCGGATTGGAGACCCCGCCGACCACAAATGCCAGCGCCAGCAGCCACATAAAATTCCCCGGCACCAGCAGCGCGATGACCATTACAATCGCGCCAAACAAATTAAGCCCCGTGATCAACAAACGCCGATCCATCCGGTCGGAAAACCAGCCAATCGGGTATTGCCACAGCATCCCTCCCAGATAGATGCTGCCAACGAAAATCGAGATTTCGCGAACGCTGAGACCGATTTGGGTGGCGAAAATCGACGACATACCGAACAACGCCGAGAAAATCGCCCCCAGCAAAAACGCGCCGACAAATCCGAGCGGAGACACCCCAAATAACTGTCGCAGGGTCATGGGCTTGGTGCGTTCAAACACCGGAGCTGTGCTGACCGACAGCAAAATTGGTGCAAATGAAATCGAGACCAGAACCGACGCAATAATGAACAGGGTATAGCCCTGAGGGTCGGCGACGTTCATCAAACCTTGGGCGGTGACGATGCCGATCATCTGCACAATCAGATAGATCGACATGGTTTGCCCACGGTTTTCATTGGTGGAAGCATCGTTAAGCCAGCTTTCGGCAACCACGTAAACGCCAGCAAAACAAAACCCTATCACCACCCGCATCAAGGTCCATGCGATGGGATTTGGGGCCGCGGCATAAAGCACCAGAACCGCCGAGATGAGCGAGGCAAGGGCTGCAAAAACCCGCACATGCCCGACCCGCCGAATCATCGCAGGAGCCATGCGCGACCCCCCGAGAAAGCCGAGAAAATAGGCCGACATCACGATCGACATCGCGCCGGTCGAAAACCCCTCGGCCGCGCCGCGAACGCCAAGAAGAGTGCCTTGCAAGCCATTGCCGAGCATCAGCAGCAACATGCCGAGCAGCAACGCCCATGAATTTTTCACCACAGCCAGCATCGGCCCGTCCCTCTATTTCGATTTTTCGGACTTAGCAGAGAGGTCGGGGGATAAGATCGCCAGATTGCGACAAGGCGCGCGTCTATCTGCGACGATTAGGGCGGAATTATTCGCTGGGCAGCAGGATCGAAGCGTCACCATAAGAGAAAAACCGGTAACGCTGTTCAATCGCATGGGCATAAATCCGTTTGATCTGTTCAGACCCCATCAGGGCCGAGACCAGCATCAACAGCGTTGATTTGGGCAAATGAAAATTGGTCATCAGGCCGTCAGCCACCAAAAACCGATAGCCGGGTTTGATGAAGATGTCGGTCTGGGCAGCGAAAGGTTTGACTAATCCGTCAGGGTTGGCCGCTGATTCGATCAGTCTTAACGCCGTGGTGCCAACCGGAATAATCCGCCCCCCTTTGCTGCGGGTCTGGTTGATCTCGCGCGCGGCCTGATCGCTGATCTGCCCCCATTCAGAGTGCATTTTATGGTTTGACACATCGTCAACCTTGACCGGCAGGAACGTCCCTGCGCCAACATGCAGGGTCACGCGGGTGAACTTGACGCCCTTGCGCCGCAGGTTTTTCAGCAAGTCCTGATCGAAATGCAACGAGGCCGTAGGTGCTGCAACCGCCCCTATTTTCTCTGCAAAAACAGTCTGGTAGTCGATCTTGTCGCGCGCATCTACCGCTCTGAGCGAGGCGATATAGGGCGGAAGCGGCATTTGCCCGACCTGCTCAAGGGCGGCGTCAAACGCCTCTGCCGTCAGGTTAAACGCAAGCGTCACCTCGCCTGAGGGCTTGTCATGAACCCGCGCGCTCAACCCTTGGCCAAACTCAATCGTTTCGCCGATTTTCAGCCGCTTTGCCGGTTTTGCCAGCGCGCGCCAGTGGCCTTGCCCATCGGGGTTAAGCAGGGTGATTTCAACCTTGGCATGGGTCTCTCCCTGATCGCTGATCCGTCGGCGCTGACCAAACAGGCGCGCCGGAATGACCTTGGTGTCGTTCAGGATCAGCCGATCCCCAGCCCGCAGAATATCGACCAGATCAACCACGTGACGATCCGAAATTTGGCCGCTCCGCGCCACCAGCAGACGTCCCGCCGAACGCGGCACCGGCGGGCGGGTGGCGATCAGCCCCTCTGGCAACTCAAAATCAAAATCAGACAGTTTCATAGGTCGTGTCGCTCAATTCTCACCCGGATTTATCGTCACAACCGGAGCTTTCGGCTTTTTCTTAACCTTCTTGCTCGTGCCCTGACCAACGGTTTTGGGCATCGGACGGCGGAATATTTCGCGAAACAGGCCGGGCGTGAGGATCGACAGCGGGTTCACTCCGACCTTTGGCGCGTCCACATTACCCTTCAGCGTGTAGGTAAACCCAAACAGCCCTTCGCCCTTTTTACGCCCGAACAATCCGCCGAAAATCTTGCTCTGCTCCAGCAACCCGTTGAGCAAGTAAATCGGCGTGATAACCCCGCTCATATTCATGGTTTGCTCGGTGAAATCATAGCTCCCCTCCATGGTCAGCCCAAGCGAAGCGCCAATAGCGCTTGATTGCTTCATCACCACACCATCGGGGTTAAGCTCGAACTTGGCGCTGATATCCGAAAAGGCAATGCCGTCGCCGCCGAGCTGCTCAAGCAGGCCGACCACGCTAATGGCTGACAAAATATCCGCCAAGGCCGAGGCATTTCGCACCCGGGTTTGCTTGATCTTAAGGGTTCCGTTATATTTTCCCTCTTCGCC
>CAYPUW010000256.1:0-3850 GCA_964413925.1 uncultured Rhodobacter sp.
GTCGGGGATGCGTGGTTTTGTGTTCAACACGCGGCGCGAGATTTTCAAGGATTGGCGGGTACGTGACGCGTTGATTGATGCGTTTAATTTTGAGTTTATCAATCAGGTGATCAACAAAGGGCGCTCTCCGCGCGCGGCCAGCTATTTCTCCAACTCGACCCTTGGCATGGTGCCGGGGGCAGCAACGGGCAAGGTGCGCGCGTTTTTGCAACCTTTCGCGAACAGCCTGCTGCCGGGGGCGCTTGATGGGTATGCTTTGCCAAATTCCAACGGTGATCAGCGCAATCGCAAGAATTTACGCATTGCCGCCAAGCAGTTGAAAGCGGCGGGCTGGCGCGTGTCCCCGGACGGGGTTTTGCGCAATAGTGAGGGCGCGCCGTTTGAGTTTGAGATCATGCTGCGCTCTGCTGCCAACGAGGCGATTGCCAATCTCTACGCCGTCGCGCTCAAGCGTTTGGGGATTTCGGTCACGCTCAAGATGGTCGACAATGCCCAGCATAAGCAACGTCGCGATGCCTATGATTTTGACATGATGTTTAACGTGTGGAGTCTGTCTTTATCGCCCGGCAATGAGCAAAATCTTTATTGGGGCTCGGGTGGGGTGAAGCAGGAAAAAACCCGTAATTTCATGGGGATGAACGCGCCAGCCGCCGATGCGATGATCAACAAAATCCTCACATCAAACAGCAAGGACGATTTTGTCGCCGCCACGCGCGCGCTGGATCGCGTGCTGATCTCGGGGCGCTATGTGATCCCGGTCTGGTATAATAATGTCAGCCGTCTGGCCCATAAACGTCAGTTGCATTATCCCAAAAAGCTGCCGGTTTATGGCGACTGGCTGGGATTTCTACCCGAGGTTTGGTGGTGGCAGAACTGACGTCAGAACGTCAGCAATCTTGCGGCGATGACCCACATGATTGCCCCGACTAACACGTCAAATATCCGCCACGCGCGCGGGGTTTGCATGATTGGCGACAAGAACCGCGCGCCGTAGCCCAGCGAAAAGAAGAACACGAATGAGGCCAGCACCGCGCCCGCGCCGAAGGTGATTTTCTCGGCCATCGGGCTGTATTGGGTTGAAACCGCGCCGATCAGACCGAGCGTGTCCAGATAAACATGCGGGTTAAGCCAGGTGAGGGCGAGGCCGAGCAACAGCGTTTTTCCAAGGCCATCTTGACGCTCAAAGTTTGTGCCTCCGCTTGTGCCGCGAAATGCTGACCAAAACCGAAGCGCGCCGTAAACCAACAAAAAACCGGCTCCTGCCAGCGCCATAATTGTCGGCAATTGCGGATTTAGCGTGACCAGCCAGCCAAATCCCGCAACCCCAAGCGAGACCAAAATCGCGTCCGACACGGCACACAACAAGCAGAGCGCGAAAACATGTCGACGCACCAAGCCTTGGCGCAATACAAACGCGTTTTGCGCACCAATCGCCAGAATTAACGAAAATCCGGTGAAAAACCCGGTTAGGGCAGCCGAGATCATGCCTCGGCTTTATCCACCGCGTCGACCTTGGCCTGCATTTCCGCCTTTGTTGGTGGGCTGACAAGGCCTGCGGAGATCACCAGCTTGGCGGCGGTTTCCACATCCATATCAAGGATGATCACATCCTCGGCTGGCAAAAACAGCAAAAAGCCCGACGTAGGATTCGGCGTGGTGGGCAGAAAAATGCTGAGATAGGGTTTGTCGCCGGGCAAACGCTCCAACGTTTCACCTTTGGTTTGGGTGGCAACGAACGCCACCGCCCAAATGCCTTTGCGCGGATATTCCACCAGACAGGCTTTTTCAAACGAGCTGTTGGACTGGCTCAAAACCGTCTCGGCGATTTGCTTCAGACCATTATAGATCGAGCGCACAATCGGCATTCTGTCAACCAGACGTTCGGCAGAGCCAAGAATGGCGCGCCCGAAAAATCCCTTGGCCAGAGCGCCGATAAACACCGTGAAGATCAGGAAAATGACCAGACCGTAACCCTTGATATCAACGCCGAGATAAGGCTTAGGCTGATAGCGTTCCGGCACCAGCGGCAGAACCCAGCCGTCGATCACGCCAATGAACCACCACATCAAAAAGCCGGTCAGAAACACCGGCGCGACCACCACCAGACCGGTCAGGAAATTGGCCCTGAGCGAGGATAGAAACGTCGCGCGCCGCACTTCGCGCTTTTGTTGTCTGATCTTTTTACGACTGCTCGCCATCACTGTTTCCTGTAGTCAAAAACTTCACCCAAAGCTCAACCCGCGCGCAGGATCGACCCTGTTCGTCGCGCATGCCCCCCTCTAAATCTTTTTCAACTCAAGGGCAATCTCGGCGGCGAGCCGGGCGTTATTTAACACGAGCGCGATATTGGCCGTAAGAGACCGCCCCTCGGTCAGCTCAAATATCCGCCCAAGCAGGAACGGCGTCACCTGTTTTTGGCCGATTTTCTGCGCCTTAGCCTCGCTTAGCGCGCGTTCAATCACCGGCGAGATGGTCTCAAGCGGGATTTCATCGCCACGCGGGATCGGATTGGCCACCAGTTGCCCCCCCGAAAGGCCAAGATTGCGGCGCGTTTTATGGGCGCGCGCAATCAGCGCCGCACTATCGAGCCGTTGGGGCGAGGGCAGGGTGGACATGCGCGCCCAAAAGGCCGGAAACGCGTCTTGGCCGACTGTTATAACCGGCACTCCCAAAGTTTCGAGCACCTCAAGCGTCTTTGGCACGTCCAAAATCGCTTTGGCACCGGCGGCAACCACCGTGACCGGGGTTTGCGCCAATTCGTGCAAATCTGCGGATATATCGAAGCTTTCCGACGCCCCGCGATGGACCCCGCCAATGCCGCCGGTTGCGAAAACCGCCACGCCGGCAAGATCGGCGATGATCATGGTGGCGGCAACCGTGGTCGAGCCGGTTGCCCCGACTGTCATGCACAGGGCTAGATCTGCTCGGCTGAGCTTCCACGCATCGGTGCATTTGGCCAGCGCAACCAGCTCGTCTGGCTCCAACCCTGCATGGATCACGCCGTCAAGAACCGCGATGGTCACGGGAACAGCACCTGCTGCACGCACGCAATCCTCGACCTGCTGCGCGGTCTCTAAGTTTTGCGGATACGGCATCCCGTGGGTGATAATCGTGCTTTCCAGCGCCACCAGCGGCAAATTATTGGCTTTGGCATCGCGAACTTCGCGGGCGTAGGTCAGGGGGAGGGTCATAAGGGTTTCTCACTTGATATATAGTCGGCGGTGAACTGCAATGCGGATGCAAGGGCGGCGCGACTGTCTTGGCCTTCGCGCTCGGCTGCCATGTGCGAGGCCATGAACACATCGCCCGCGCCGGTAATTCGGCTGATTTGCACTTGCGGCGGCTGTTGGGTGATCAGCGAGGTTTGGCTGGCAACGCAGGCGGTATTTGCGCCGCTGGTGATAATTACCCGCGTTAAACCTCGTTCAAGCAAGGCCCGCGCGGCGGCGTCAGAGGTTTCATGCGCGCCCTCACATAAGGTGTTGGCCTCTTCAAGGTTGAGATAAAGCGTGGCTTTGCCGTGGCCCAAAAACGCCATCAAGCGCGCGGCCTTGCCGGGAGAGGCGGGGGCTATGCGTAAATCCGCCTGATCAAACATGTCGCTTTTGGCGATGCGTTTCAGCATCTCGTGGGTGAGATTGCCGTCAAGGGCGACCATACCCCTCCAAGGTTGGGCAGTATTGGCGAGACGTCCGTCAAGCAGCGGCGCAAGTATCTTGTCGCCCGCAGCCTCCAGTGAATGGGCGTCAGCAATCGCCGCGATCAAGCCGTTAGCGCCCTCGACCGCCATATAGCGGTCGGTCGGCAGGGTTTCAGAGATATGCACGAAGTCTGTCACCAAGCCCAATGC
>CAYPUW010000257.1:0-3829 GCA_964413925.1 uncultured Rhodobacter sp.
GCCGCAAAACCGAAAAAAATTACCCGTCAGCGGGGTTGCCATTTTTGCGGTGACGTTATCGCTCGCCGGATATTTCGCCTTCGCGGCGGTTCAGGGCGAGTTTGGCCTGTTTCGGCGGGTACAAGTCAACGCTCAAGAACAAGACCTGACACGTCAACTGGCGCGGCTCACCGCCCAAGTCGCTGTAATCAAAAATAAAACTCGGCGCATGTCGGACAATTACCTTGATCTTGATTTGCTCGACGAGCAGGCAAGAAAAGTTCTTGGCCTCATTCGAGCCGACGAGATCGTGATCCGCTGATCCGGCAAATCACCACAATTATGCCCCTCGCCTTGACGCAAATACCGACAAGCCCCCACCCAATGGATTTTTTTTGCATTTTCCCCACCGATGATATAAGAGATGGTTTAGTATTAAACCATCTCTCCAACAGGCGGGAATATCGACGACATGGCTGCACCTAAATCCAAGAAAAAGCCCAAATCCTCCCCTTCCAACACCTCAAAAGACGAGCTTTTACATTTCTACCGCGAAATGCTGCAAATCCGGCGATTCGAGGAAAAGGCCGGGCAGCTTTACGGCATGGGATTGATCGGTGGTTTCTGCCATCTCTACATCGGCCAAGAAGCGGTCGTGGTCGGGCTGGAAGCCACCGCAAAAGAGGGCGACCAGCGCGTCACTTCTTATCGCGACCACGGCCATATGCTGGCTTGCGGCATGGATCCAAAAGGCGTGATGGCCGAACTGACGGGCCGCATCGACGGCTATTCCAAAGGCAAGGGCGGCAGCATGCACATGTTCTCCGCCGAAAAGAAATTCTACGGCGGCCACGGCATTGTTGGGGCGCAAGTTCCCCTCGGCACCGGCCTCGCATTCGCCAACTGGTATCGCGGAAATGACAGCGTTAGTTTCGCCTATTTCGGCGATGGCTCCGCCAATCAGGGGCAGGTTTACGAGACCTTCAACATGGCCAGCCTGTGGGGCTTGCCGGTGGTTTTTGTCATTGAAAACAACCAGTACGCCATGGGAACGGCGATGAAACGCTCCACATCAACCCCCGACATCTACCATCGAGGCCACGCGTTCGGCATCCCCGGCGAGGCCGTGGACGGCATGGATGTTCTCGCCGTCAAAGAGGCCGGACAAAAAGCCGTCGCCCACTGCCGTGCGGGCAAAGGCCCATATATTCTAGAGATGAAAACCTATCGCTATCGCGGCCATTCCATGTCGGACCCCGCCAAATATCGCACCCGCGAAGAGGTGCAAAAAGTGCGCGAAGAAAAAGACCCGATCGACCATGTTCGCGACTTGCTGGTCCAAGGTAAACACGCGACCGAGGATGACCTCAAGGCGATAGACAAAGAGATCAAATCAATCGTCAACGCAGCGGCGAAATTCGCCCAAGAAAGCCCCGAGCCGGATGCATCCGAGCTTTGGACCGACATCTACGCTTAAGGGGAAAACCATGGCGATCAACATACTCATGCCCGCACTTTCCCCGACGATGGAGGAAGGCACATTGGCCAAATGGCTGGTGAAAGAGGGCGACACCGTCACATCCGGCGACATTCTGGCCGAGATTGAAACCGACAAGGCAACGATGGAATTTGAGGCGGTCGATGAAGGGGTGATCGGTAAAATACTGATCAGTGAGGGCAGCGAGGGCGTACCCGTCAACACGCCGATTGCCCTGTTGCTTGAAGAGGGAGAGGACGCAAACGCCGAGGCTCCCGTTGAGGCCCCAACTAAAACCCCGACCAATACTCCGGCCCCGGTTGAAACCGCGCCAACCCCGACCCAAACCGCCCCGGCCACCAGCCTCCCCCCCGCGACAATTCCACAAATGGAGGAAATCCCCGACGGCACAACCTTCAAATCCCAAACCGTTCGCGAAGCCCTGCGCGAGGCCATGTCCGAGGAAATGCGCACCACTCCCGAGGTCTATCTGATGGGCGAAGAAGTCGCCGAATATCAGGGAGCCTACAAAATCTCGCAAGGAATGCTCGACGAGTTTGGCCCCAAACGGGTGATCGACACCCCGATTACCGAGCATGGATTCACCGGCATCGCCGTTGGTTCTGCCTTCGCGGGACTCAAACCGATCGTCGAGTTTATGACCTTCAATTTCGCCATGCAGGCGATTGACCACATCATCAACTCGGCCTCAAAAACCCTTTATATGTCGGGGGGCCAAATGGGTTGCTCGATCGTTTTTCGCGGCGCAAACGGCGCAGCGGCACGCGTTGGTGCCCAACATTCCCAAGATTACGCCGCATGGTACGCCCAAATTCCCGGCCTGAAAGTCGTGCAACCCTACAGCGCCGCCGACGCCAAAGGCTTGCTCAAATCCGCCATTCGCGACCCAAATCCGGTGCTGGTACTGGAAAACGAAATCCTCTATGGCCGCTCATTCGACGTGCCAGAAATCGAGGATTTCACCGTCCCCATCGGCCGCGCCCGCATCTGGCGCACCGGCACCGATGTCACCATCGTTAGCTTCGGCATCGGCATGCAATACGCACTTGAGGCCGCCGACGAGTTGGCAAAAGAGGGCATCAGCGCCGAGGTCATCGACCTTCGCTCCATCCGCCCGATTGACTATGAAACCGTACTGGCAAGCGTGCGTAAAACCAACCGCTGCGTGACCGTCGAAGAAGGCTTTCCTGTCTGCTCTATCGGCAACCATATCAGCGCTAAAATCATGACCGAAGCGTTTGATTATCTGGACGCGCCGGTGATAAATTGCGCCGGAAAAGACACGCCAATGCCCTATGCCGCCAACCTCGAAAAGCTGGCGCTCGTGACCACCAAAGAGGTCATTGATGCCGTTAAATCAGTCACTTACCGCTAAGGAGACGCATGATGCCGATTGAAATTCTCATGCCCGCGCTTTCGCCAACAATGGAAGAAGGCACGCTCACAAAATGGTTGGTAAAAGAGGGCGACGAAGTCACCTCCGGCGACCTTCTGGCAGAGATCGAAACCGACAAGGCGACCATGGAATTTGAGGCCGTTGATGAAGGTATCATCGGCAAAATTCTCGTCCCCGAAGGGCAGGAAAACGTACCTGTGAATACTGCCATCGCCATTTTGCTCGAGGACGGCGAGACCGCCGCCGATATCACCGCAGCGCAGCCCGCAGCACCACTTACCACCGCAACTCCAGAGGCGGAACCCGCACCAAAACCGACCACCGCCACAACGCCGGTTGCACCATCAGGCGCAAACGGATCGCGCCTATTCGCGACCCCGCTCGCACGCCGCATCGCCGCCGATAAGGGTCTCGATCTGGCCAATATCACCGGCTCCGGCCCCAAAGGCCGCATCGTCAAAGCCGATGTAGAAAACGCCTCGGCCCCGAGCAAAACCGTCGCAGCACAACCAGCTCCCGCACAAACGGCCAAGCCATCGCCCGATGCCGACGCGGTCAAGGCAATGTTTACCGACCGCGAGTTTGAAGAAGTCAAACTTGACGGCATGCGCAAAATCATCGCCGCCCGCCTGACCGAGGCAAAATCCACCATCCCGCATTTCTACCTGCGCCGCGAAATCCACCTCGATGCCCTGCTAAAACTGCGCGGCCAGATGAACAAAGGGCTGGAAAGTCGCGGCATCAAACTCAGCGTTAACGACTATATCATCAAAGCCTGCGCCATGGCCCTGCAAGACGTACCCGACTGCAACGCCGTCTGGGCCGGGGACCGCATCCTGCGCCTAAAACCCTCCGACGTCGCCGTCGCCGTCGCCATTGAGGGCGGCCTGCTCACCCCGGCTTTACGCGACAGCCACACCAAAACCCGGTCAACACTTCCTGCTGAAATGAAAAAC
>CAYPUW010000258.1:0-3817 GCA_964413925.1 uncultured Rhodobacter sp.
GAAACTATCGTCTCCTTTGGTTGATAATTGGCCTAGAAACTGGTTAATCGGGGTGAATTTCTCCAGCAAGGCTTGGCGGTTCTTTGCACCAAACATCTCGATCTGGCTATTTTCAACCTGATCTGGCCACGGGGGCAGGTGCAAAAGATAGGCGCGCACCGCCTCGGCCTCATTGGCGGAAAGCTGGTGATTGGCCAAGCGCGCAATCTCCATCAGCGCACGCACGAAACCGGCATTGGCGCGGTCGACCGGGGTTAAGGCGCGCGGAAAATCAACCCCGGCATGGGCGGTGAAATCCGCAACCGAACCGCCCGCGCGCAGCACCGCCGCGTAATCGCGCACGGTGATTTTGGCCTCGGGAAATGTCTCGGCCCAGCCCTCAAGCATCAGCCGATAATCAAAGTGGATCTTGTCAAAATAAAACTCCTGCGCGCCGTCTCGCAGCGCTCTGATCTTATGGCCGAATTTCAACCGCTGCCCGTGCCACGACACCAGATAATCGTCGGGCCGGCGCAGGGTGCAAATGATGTGAATATCATGGCCTTTAAGCACCGCTTTCAGGGTCTCGATCAGCGCTTTATCCACGGCGGCGAAATTGGCGAATACCTCGGCGCACAGGATCATGGTGTGCGGGGTAAACTCCTCGATCTGGCCTTGGATCGTTGCCAGCATATCGCGCGCATCCGGCAGGTCGCCATGATAGGGCGGCACCTTGCCACCGGTCCTCTCGGCCAGCATTTTGAAGGCCAGCGCGTTATGCGGCTCGGTGATGTTGAACGACATATTCAAAGGCATATCGCCGTTTTTGACGGCCAAAGCATTGCGGCTCAGCCCCTTGGTCTCGACGCCGGGATAAAGAATTCCCGCCTTTAGAAGTGCCGCATAATTGCGGGCAAAGAACCGCTGAAGCGAGGTAGAACCAACCTTGTGATGGCCAATAAACAAAATGGTCTTCATGGGCGACTTTCGAGGGTTAAGACGGGCAGACAGGACAGGTTGGCGAGGTTCACATATTTAAAATATCCCGATGATACCGCCCCAACAGCACCAAACCCGCCGCCATGGTGATCAGCGAAAAGGCGAACACATATGTCACCGACACATAGGACGCATCATAAGTGGGATAAAACCCCCGCCGCATCAGCCCGATGATATGCACCAGCGGATTATACCAAAGATAGCCGCGATAGGTGGCCGGAACGGACTCAAACGTAAACAATATGGTCGAGATGATAAACATGGGTGCGGTGAGAATGGCAAAGAAATGCTCCCATATCCGAAACATGGATTTCAGATAGCAATTGAGGCAACCAACCCCCAGACCCAGCATCGCCGCCATGGTCAGGCTCAGCAAGATCGCCGGAATATCCAAAATCAGCGTCAGATCGAACAGCGCGAAAATAATGCTGATGCCCACATAGAAAATCATCAAATGGGTGAGCAGATTCAGCAAAAACCGCGCGATGATCGCGTCGATATAGCGAACGCCGGGGTAAAACAGCAATTGGCGCGAAAACACCAGCGACTTGGAGATTTTGTTGCCCATGTCATTATAAAGCGTGAACGGCAAAACGCCGGTAGCATAAAACAGCGGGAAATTTGTGCCCAACGAGGGCGCGCGCAACGCTGCCGAAAACACAATCGACATCACCGCGATTGCTGCTGTTGGTTGCAACACCGCCCACAGATACCCGCCGGGCGATTGGCCGTAACTGGTGGCCATTTCACGAAATATCAGGGCAAGCACCGTGCGGGGCGTCTTGAATTTGCGCGCAGACAATGCTTTTGATGGGGGCTGTGCCATAGCTTTGATATTTCTGTTCAAACTGGATGTGCTGTTGCATTTTATGTAGTATAACACGAGAACTATCAAACGTGTTTTCTACTCTAAGGTGTTTCTTTTTGGACCAACCCGGCGCCCTGCCTAACAAACTCCCGGTGATAAAAGCTGTGAAACCCTCTGCTGTGGCCGCGCCTGCGGTGACCACGCTCGGATCGGTTGGTACGACGGGGCGCGCGCGCGCCGTGGCAGGCCCCGCCAAAATCCGGCGGCGTCATTTTGGCCTGCTCCTCAGCTTTATCTTGATGGTGGCGACCCCCTCGGGGATCACCACTTGGTATATGGAGACCCAAGCCGCCGACCAATATGCCTCCAGTGTGGGGTTTTCGGTGCGCAAGGAAAACTCCCCCGCAAGCGTGGATTTCCTCGGCGGGCTTTCGGGCATTTCCTCGGGCGGGGCTTCGGATACCGATATCCTTTATGAATTCATCCAGGGCCAGAAACTGGTCGAACTGGTGGACGCGCGCCTCAACCTGCGCCAGATATTCTCCAAGCCCAAGAACGACCCGATCTTCACCTTTTCCAACCCCGGCTCGATCGAGGATTTGCTGGCTTACTGGCAACGGATGGTGAAAATATTTTATGACGCCTCGACCGGATTGATCGAAATCAGGGTCACCGCTTTTGATCCCCACGACGCCCAGAACATCGCCCGCGCGATTTTTCAGGAAAGCTCGGTGATGATCAACAATCTCAGCGCGATTGCCCGCAACGACACCACGCGCTATGCCAAAAAGGATCTCGACGTGGCCGTGGCACGTCTGAAAACCGCGCGACAGGCCATCACCAAGTTTCGCAATAAATACCAGATCGTTGATCCCAAGGCCGATATTCAGGGCAAAATGGGGCTGTTGAACATTCTCAACCAACAACTGGCCGAGGCGATGATTGGTCAGGATCTGCTGCGTGAGACCGCCAACTCGACCGATCCGAGGATCGAAAGTGCCGGGCGCAAGATCGCCGTGATCAAGGCGCGCATCGCCGCCGAGCGTAAAAACTTCGGGGCGACAGGCGGCGAGGACAGTTCTTATTCGATCCTCATCACCAAATATGAGGGCCTGTCGGTAGAGCGTGAATTTGCCGAACGCTCCTATCTTTCAGCTCTTGCCGCCTTTGACACCGCCCGCGCCGAGGCCCAACGTCAAAGCCGCTATCTTGCCGCTTATATAGAGCCGACCTTGGCGGAGACCGCCCTTTTCCCCAAGCGCCTCTCGATCATCGGCTTGGTCACCGGGTTTTTATTTCTGATCTGGTCAATTCTGGCACTGGTCGCCTATAGCATTAAGGACAGACGCTAAGGCGATGATAAAGCTGGAGAATATCTCGAAAACCTTCATGATGAAGGGCCAGCAAAAAGTGGTGGCCGACAATATCAGCATCACTTTCCCCTCGGGCGTCAGCGTGGCCTTGCTGGGCAGGAACGGGGCCGGCAAGACCAGTATGCTCAGCATGATCTCGGGTTTTCTCAGCCCTGACAGCGGCAAAATAACCTCGACCGGCACCATCTCGTGGCCGGTGGGGTTTGGCGGCAGCTTTCATCGTGATTTGTCCGGGGCCCAAAACGTGCGCTTCGTGGCACGGGTTTACGGGGTCGACACTGACGATCTGGTCGATTTCGTCGCCGATTTCGCCGAGCTGGGCGAGCATTTCCACCTGCCGTTTCGCACCTACTCCTCGGGCATGCGCGCGCGATTGGCGTTCGGTTTGTCGATGGGTATTCGGTTTGACACCTATCTCGTGGACGAAGTGACCTCAGTCGGAGACGCCGCCTTCAAGACCAAGGCCAACATGGTTTTTCAAGAAAGAATGCACAATAGCGGCGCAATCGTGATCAGCCATTCCACCCAAATGCTGCGCCGCCTGTGCACGGCTGGCGCAGTTCTGGAGCACGGCATCCTCACCTATTACAACGACCTCAACGACGCCATCGCCCACCACGACCGCAACATCGGGCCAGATCCTGATGCTGGTTGATTT
>CAYPUW010000259.1:0-3771 GCA_964413925.1 uncultured Rhodobacter sp.
TGGTACCCGAGGCCGGACTCGAACCGGCAAACCTTGCGGCGGCGGATTTTGAATCCGCTGCGTCTACCAATTCCGCCACTCGGGCACACGCTGGGACGTGATGTAGCGCGGGTTTCTTGGCGCGTCAACGGCCAAACCGAGCTTGACCTTTGGCGGCCTGCATGTTCGAACAATGGTCGCTAAAACCGGAGTGCCCATGCTGCGCGGATTATACAACTACACCCTCAAGCTGGCCGAAAGCCCCTATGCATTATGGGCGCTGGCAATCGTCAGCTTTGCCGAAAGCTCGTTCTTTCCGATCCCACCCGATGTCTTGTTGATCCCGTTGATCCTCGCGCGGCCAAATCGCGCGTTTCTGATCGCCACAGTGTGCCTCGTGTCCTCGGTCCTTGGTGGCTTGCTTGGCTATTATATTGGCGCGCAACTGTTTGATGTGATCGGCAAACCGATGTTGGAGTTTTACGGCAAGGGCGCTTATTTCAGCGAGTTTGCGGCCAAGTATAACGACTATGGCGCGTGGGTGGTGTTGATCGCCGGGGTGACGCCATTTCCGTTCAAGGTCATCACCATCATGTCCGGGGCAACCGCGCTCAATCTGCCGGTGTTCATCGCCGCCTCGATCGTGGCGCGGGGCTTGCGGTTCTTCATCGTCGCCGCCCTGTTGTGGAAATATGGCGAGCCTATCCGCGACTTTATAGAGCGTAGACTGGGGCTGCTATTTATCATATTCTTGGTGTTGCTGATTGGCAGCTTTATCGGGATAAAATATCTATGACTTCTCGCAACCTCGCCCTTTTGGCGGGCTTTAGTTCCGCTGCAATGCTGATGGGAGCGTTCGCGTTTCAGATCATCGGCGGCATGGCGCCTTGTCATTTATGCATCTTGCAGCGTTGGCCCCACGGCTTGGCGTTTGGGGTCGGGTTGCTGGCGTTTTTGATGCCAAGCCGGTGGCTTTATCTGCTTGGCGCTGCACTGGTTTTGGGGGGTGCTGGGGTCGCGCTTTATCACACTGGGGTCGAGCAGCAATGGTGGCTCGGGCCGACCACATGCACCTCGCAATCCATCAACGGGCTGAGTTCAAAGGCCTTGATGTCACAAATCCTCGACGCGCCGCTGGTTCGGTGCGACGACATCGCGTGGAGCATGTTTGGCCTCTCAATGGCCTCGTGGAACGGCATCGCGTCCTTGGGGATTGTCGGGGTATGGCTGGCGGCTTTTCGCAAAGCCTGATCGCGGCTCAGGCCTCCAGTTCCGCGTCCCAATAGAGGAAATCCATCCAGCTTTCATGCAGGTGATTAGGCGGAAACTTGCGGCCCGAGGCGTGGAGTTCGCGCGCCTCCGGGCGACGCGGCGGACGGCGCAGATGCAAGCCACATTGGCTGAGCGAGCGCGATCCTTTCTTAAGATTGCACGGCCCACAGGCGGCGACGACATTCTCCCACACGGTTTTACCACCGCGCGCGCGCGGGATCACATGGTCAAAGGTCATCTCGCCCTTGGAGCCGCAATATTGGCAGCAAAACTCGTCGCGCAAGAACAGATTGAACCGTGTGAACGCCGCCGATTTGGTGGGTTTGACGTAGTCTTTCAGCACCACAACCGAGGGGATTCGGATCTCCATCGACGGGGAATGCACCACCTGATCATATTCGGCAATGATTGAAACCCGATCAAGATAGGCGGCTTTGACCGCGTCCTGCCAGCTCCAAAGCGAGAGCGGCAAATAAGACAGCGGGCGGAAATCGGCGTTCAGAACCAACGCCGGATGTTGGGTGATCGCGGTGGTGTTGCGAATGAAATTCGAGCTGAAATCGCCGTCCATTATTGACCGTCCATTTGTTACCACCAAGCCCCGCGCAACCGCCGCGAATTCCGACCGTCAGGACTAACTGCCCAAGGCCGTTGATTAACGAAACTATATATCGCGCAAAAAAGGTAGCAACCCCCTATATCCAGAGGTTGCAGAGGTGTGATCAAATGCGCGCAAGTGGTCTCGGTTAGGACTTGATCCCGAAGCTTCGCAGCATGAACTCAAGCGCCACCCCCAAGCCGTCTTGCGCAATTCCGTGGGCGGTGCCTTTGGAGATATGAGTGTAGACCTCAAATTCCGCCAAGGTCAGCGCATTTGCGGCCTCGGGCATGCTTGCGGGCGGCACCATGTCGTCCTGATCGCCGTGGATCAGCAAAATGGGCGGGCGCGATTTGACCTCTGATTTCAGGCTTTCAGGATTGAGCAAACGACCGGAAAAACCGATCACGCCGGCGAATGGGTCGGCGCGGCGCGGCGCGAGATCGAGGCTCATCATCGTACCTTGGGAAAAGCCGAGCAGGATGGTTTCAGCCGCCGTCACGCCCTCGTCGCGCATGGTTTGGTCGATGAAATTGTTGAGGTCAGCGAGGCTCGCCACCATGCCCTCGCGCGCCGCCTCCTGGCTGGAGCCATCAAGCCACGGGATCGGAAACCACTCAAACCCCATGGGGTTACCCGAGCAGGGATTTGGCGCATCGGGAGCGATAAAAACCGTGTCGGCAAGGTGCGGTGATAGCGGCTCGGCCAAGCCTAGCAGGTCACCCCCATCCGCTCCATAGCCGTGCAGCAGGATCACCAAACTGGTGGCTTTGCCGGATTTCGCGGCGGCTTTATGTGCGGTTAGCGTTCTGGTCATAGGGTTCCTTCCCGGTTTTTCATCACCCGGTAATAGGCCCATAAAGCGCGGGCGGCAACCGCGCGCCACGGCGACCAGTCTTGAGCCATTTCGCGCAGCATTTTCTCGCTAGGGCGTTGGTTTAGTGCAAATAACTCCCGCGCGGCCTCTTGCAGGGCCAGATCACCTGCGGCAAAAACATCGGCGCGCCCGAGGCTGAACATGGCGTAAATCTCGGCGGTCCAGACGCCAATACCTTTGATCTCGCACAGGGACTCGATCACTCGGGCGTCGGGCAACCCCCCAAGCGCGCGATAGCTCAGACCACTTGCGGCGAGGGATTTGGCATAGAGGGCTTTTTGGCGAGATAAGCCACATTGGCGTAGATCATCCTCGCTGCAAGCGGCGATATTGCGGGTCGTTATCAGGTCCGCAGCTTGCATTTTTAACCAGACCGAGCGCGCTGCAGCAACCGAGATTTGCTGGGCGACAATGGCATTAAGCAAATTGCTGAACCCGGCGGCGCGACGGCGCAAAGGCAGCGGACCGCTCAGGCGCAAGGCCGCAATGAATCGCGGATCTTTTTCGCACAACCAGCGCGCTCCCTCGGCGACATCCTCGCGGGTTTTTATCAGCCGCCCGATCATATCTGCTGTGCTCGCACCCAGTCGATCACGCTGGGTACATTGCCAAGTTGCAAACACTCGGGCAGCGTCTCCCCTCGTGGTAAAGTGATGGAGACCGCCTGCTCCGCCTCGCCCCACAAAGCGTGCAGCGCGGCCTTGGTGGCAGCAGTCGCGCAAGCTCCGGTGGTCCAGGCGCACTTGAGAGGGGGATCAGGGGTTTCGCTCATTTGGCGCAAACTATAGGCTGCGAATTGATCCGCGCCAATCTGCTTTTGGGGTTTTCTGCGCAGGGGATAGATGCCACAGGACAGGCCCATAAAATGGTTGGACTGTTGCGGCTGGAGAACAGCTTTGCGGCGCGAACACTACATCTGGGTTATCGGCACCTAAGCGCGCTTGGCGGGATTTGGTCGGGTGATCTTAACGGCCATGAGCTTCACTATACGACAGTTAATAATGCTATTTGTACACAAACTGCTGCCCAAGTTCAACCCACAATT
>CAYPUW010000260.1:0-3761 GCA_964413925.1 uncultured Rhodobacter sp.
GCTCGAGATTTTCGACGCCGTACGCCAGCGCGGCCTCCGGTTTGCGGGCAAATAGGGGTTCGTCAACTTGAATATAGCGACAACCAGCCTCGACCAGCGCCAAAACTTCGCTATTCAGGGCCTCGGCAAGATCGCGCGACAGGCGTTTGTCGTCGTTATAAAACGCATCAGCGGTCGTATCCATTATGGTTAACGGGCCGGGCAGTGTGATCTTGACGGGGCGATCGCAGGCCGCTTGGGCTTCGCGATAATCACGGGGCAGAACCGGCGCGCCGGCCTTGATGGCGGAGCGAATCGCTGGAAGATCGGTGACATAGGCACCATTTCGCATCTCTCGACGCTCAAGATTGTTAAAGTCAAAGCCTGCGAATTGCCGGCATTGGTAATGCACATAATTTTCGCGCCGTTGCTCGCCATCGGTTGGAATGTCGATCCCGCAGGCGATTTGCGCGGCAACGACCTCCTCTGTTGCCCGGCGAAACGCCGCATCATGCTTTGGGTCATCGCTCCATGTGTTAACCACGTCGGCCTGATAGTTTTCTTCGGCCATATCGACCGTGAACCAGTCCTTGATCGGGACGTAATCAGGTTTTGGAAAAGCGCCAAGGCAGGTGGTTTTGATAGCCATGAGAAATCCTTGAAATTGGGTTAACTGCGTGGCTTATACCTTGAAAACGGCGGGTGTCACTGTAAAGAAAACGGCAATTTAGGTGGCGTTTTAGGCTGCAATTACGCGATCCTACATGAACCCCAGCTCAAGTCGGGCCTCATCAGACATCATGTCCATGCCCCATTGCGGCTCCCATACCAGCGACACATTGGCGGTTCTGACACCGGGAACCATCAGCACGGCATCGGCGACCCAACCGGGCATGTCGCCTGCAACCGGACAGCCGGGTGCGGTTAGGGACATTGCGATCTCCACATGATTTTCGTCATTGATTTCAATGGTATAAATCAATCCAAGATCATAGATATTCACCGGAATTTCCGGGTCATGCACGGTGCGACACGCGACCACAATGTCAACATAAAGCGGGTGGCTCGTCGTTGACGGTTTTATCAGCGGAGTGCCCATTGCGGGGGCGGTTGCGTTGTCCATTGCTTGTCCTATCGAATACCTGACCAAACATATAGGGATTAGATCGCTGCGCGTCCAGTGGTGAGTTTGATCAGGTTTGTGAAACCAGCCGTCAGCGCTATTAATTTGCATACGCCGCCGAAACGGCGCTTGTTTTTGCCCCCAAACGGTCGTTTGCTCATGGCGAAATGATTCTGGTCATAGCTTGGGAGGACATAATGCGACCTTTGGCGTTTTCAAATCCGGGACGGTTTTATAAGGGCAACCTTCATACCCATTCGACCGGCTCTGACGGACTGCTTGCTGCGGGTGAGGTGTGTCGTCGATATAAGGCGCGCGGTTATGATTTTCTGGCGTTAACCGATCATTTCGTTGGCGCGTGTAATTATCCCATTACTGATACGCGTGAGTTTCGTGACGACGATTTCACCACGCTGATCGGGGCGGAGCTGCATTCTGGCGCGATGGATAATGGCGAACTTTGGCACATCTTGGCAGTCGGGTTGCCGTTTGATTTCGCGCCCAGCAACACGCCGCAATTTCAACCGATTGACGATCAGGAAACCGGTGCAGAAATTGCTGCGCGCGCGGTTGCTGCCGGGGCGTTTGTGGCGATTGCCCATCCCGAATGGTCGGGGCTGAGCGAGGCGGATATGCGCTCCATCTCTGCGGCCCATGCGGTAGAGGTTTATAACCACGGCTGCGAGGTTGAATGTGATCGCGCCAGCGGTCTGCATCACGCTGATTTTCTGGCGCGCAGCGGGCGTAAGCTTAGTTTCGTGGCAACGGATGACGCCCATTTCACCCACGGCGAACAAGACGCTTTTGGCGGTTGGACCATGGTTAAGGCGACCGAGAATTCGTCCGAAGCGTTGTTGGCGGCCTTAAAAGACGGGGCGAATTATGCCAGTACCGGCCCTGATTTTGTCGATATTGAGATGGCTGATAACGAGATTTCAATCCGTTGCAGCGCCGTGTCTGCAATCACTTTGCAAGGGGCGGGGGTTCGCACCGAGGCCGAATTTGGCCAAGGATTAGAGAGTGCAACATTATCGTTGGCCAAGTTTGATGGCAGCCCGTGGATACGGGTGACGCTGATTGATGCTCAGGGCAAAAAGGCTTGGTCCAACCCGATTTGGCGATAAGTTCAGGCGGCAAGCTCGACCCAAATGGGAACGTGATCGGAGGGGCGCTCGCGACCTCGCATATGTCGGTCTATCTGGCAGTCGGTCAGGATGTCGGCGGCTTGCGGGGACAGTAAAAAATGATCAATACGGATGCCGTCATTGCGATCCCACGCGCCGCGCTGAAAATCCCAGAACGTATAGTTGAGCGGAGCGCTGTTGCAGGTGCGGAACGCGTCTGTAAACCCGAGGTTAAGAATTCGTTGATAGGCTGCGCGACTTTGGGGTAAAAACAGCGCGTCCTCTCGCCATTTTTCGGGGGAATGAGCATCTTCTGCTTGCGCAATTATGTTGTAATCTCCGGCCATCAGGGCGATTTCTTCTGAGCTTAATATCTTGCGCGCCCGATGCTTTAGTCGCTCCATCCATTTGATTTTATAGTCATATTTTGGTCCCGGTACCGGGTTTCCATTGGGAAGATAGAGACAGCAAACCTTGACCGCGCGCTCGCCAATTACGCTGGCCTCAATCCAGCGCGCCTGTTCGTCGCTGTCATCCCCAGGCAGGCCCCGGACGACATCCTCCAGCGGGAATTTCGACAGAATCGCCACGCCGTTGAAGCTTTTCTGGCCATGCGTTTCGACATTATAGCCGAGATCCTCGAACGGCTCGCGCGGGAAGTTTTGATCGACCGATTTGATCTCTTGCAACAGCGCCACATCGATGCCGGATTGCGGGAGCCACTCAAGCACACGTTCAATGCGCGCCTTGATGCCGTTGATGTTGAAACTGGCGATTTTCATAAATGCTCCAAAGATGCGAGGGCGAATTTCGCCGTTAGTTAATGCCATTTTCGCGTTGCAGCGCGCGAATATAGGTGACGATCAATTTCACCTCGTCATCCGTCACGCCATCAATCGGCGGCATATTGCCAAATGTCCAATGATGCGAGCGCACACCGTTTTTTGCCGCCAACACGAACGCCATATCGGCGTGGTGACGGGGCTGGTATATCTTGTAAATCAGCGGAGGCGCGACCCCCGGCTGCCCGGCCGCGTTTTTAGCGTGACAGACCGCACATTTTTGGTTGAAGAGCGATTCACCTTTGGTTTGCTCCGCCGTTAGAGTTGGCAGTTTGACCTTTACCATCGGCTCGTCCGAGGTGCGCGCGTCGGGCGACGCGATTTTAGTGCCCGAATATCCGGTCACATACATGCGTCCACCAATGGCAACTGCGGCCAATATGGCGATGGTTATTACGGCTTTGAATGTCATATCACGCTCGCATTTTGGGAGAATTAGCGTTTTGCCGGTAGCATTTCACCACGTCAGAGGTCAGTTAGGCAAGCTTAAATATCAAGATGAAATTATTAGGGGATGTAAAAAATAGGATTAAGTACAGTCGGTAATTATTTGAAATGCTTTGATAATTTTAAACCTTGCCCTTGGTAATTTGATCCAAGTTCTGCGCCATAAATCAGCTCTGGCACCTCGGTCATCTGCTCATAAACCAAACGCCCGACAATTTGTGCATGTTCCAGTGCAAACGGAGCCTC
>CAYPUW010000261.1:0-3754 GCA_964413925.1 uncultured Rhodobacter sp.
GGCGGATTGCGCCTGCTATTGCGCGAAGCCCGTCGTGGCGAGATCGCCGAGGCGATTTTTGCTGCGGTCAAGGCTGGCCTGAATTGCCCCGCTGACGAGTTGCCTAAACCCAAACCCCAGCGTGAAAAAGCCGCTGGAAATGAAGGGCTTGCCGATTTGTTGCGCGTGCTCTTGAAAGCCAAGGCCGAACAGGCAGGGGTTGCCTCCAAGCTGATTGCCACCGTGTCCGAGCTGGACGAAATCGCCGCAGGCATGACTGATGGGCAAGCGCTGCGCGGCTGGCGGTTGGAGGTGTTTGGCAAGGATGCGCTTGATCTATGCGCGGGTAAAATCGCGCTATCAGCCAACGGGCGTTCGGTCAGGTTGATCTCTGTCCAAGGCGCGCTTTAGCGCCGAACCGTGCGCCGGTTGCCCTGAGCAATCACCTGAATACGCCGCACGCCAAGTAGTTTTTGATCTGATATGAAATAGCCAACCAAAACCTCGCGCGACGGTTTGGTGCCAGCGTCTTGCGGCGGCGGCGGCGGGGCGACGCGGAATTCAAAACTCAGCGTGCCCTTGTCAGGGGTCTCGCCATTGAGCGGCACCAGCTCGGCCTTCCAATAGCCTTGGGTTTGCGGCAACCCCATCGCGCGAATGATCGCCCCACCGGGCATGCGGTCGACCTTGAGGCTGATCACCTTATTGACCAGCGGCCTGGCATCCGACACTTTGACCACGGCCTGCACCACGGTCTTGCTCTCCTTGGATTTTCCAAACCAGTTTGACGGATTAAGGCGGCTCTGACGCAGCCCTCCGCAGGCCGATAAGAAAGCCAAAAGCGCGAATGCGGTGATCAATCGGGTCATAAACTGGTTTTCCTTGGCTCTACTGTTCCCTCTGAATAGCGCAAAACCCGTCCGCTTGAAAAGCCTTGCCGCGTCTCTTTGTCTGATTTTCCTTCTGGACAGGAGCGAAATGGCATCATACCTCAGGTTCAATCACAAATTTCTGGATCAAATCCCATGGCCAGCGCCGCTTTTGAAGATATTGCCGATAATTTCGAGTTTCTCGACGACTGGGAGGATCGCTATCGTTATGTGATCGATCTTGGTCGCGCGATGGAGCCGCTTGACGACGGGCTGAAGGTTGCGGCCACCAAGGTTGACGGCTGTGCCAGTCAGGTTTGGCTGGTGCCGGTTATCAAAGGGCAGGGGACGAGTGCGCTGTTTACCTTTCACGGCGATAGCGACGCTATGATCGTGCGCGGCTTGATTGCGGTTCTGGTCGCGATGTTTAACGGCCTGACGGTTAAAGAGGTTCTCGCGGTCGATGCGGGGGGCGAGCTTGCCCGTCTGGGGCTGGATCAACACCTGTCGGCACAACGTTCAAACGGGCTGCGCGCGATGCTTGAGCGCATCCGTCTGCTTGCCACCGCGACATTAGAAAAGGCTTGATAAATGTCTGAAACAATTGCCAATATCATTGCGCGCCAAGGCTGGATTCTGGCCGATGGGGCCACCGGAACCAACCTTTTCAACATGGGGCTGGAAGCTGGCGAAGCGCCAGAAATCTGGAACGAGCAGCACCCCGATCGGGTGGCAAAGCTCTATCGCGACTCAGTCGAGGCCGGGTCGGACCTGTTCCTGACCAACTCGTTTGGTGGCAATTATTCGCGCCTAAAGCTTCACAATGCCCAAGGTCGCGTGCGCGCGCTGAACCGGATTGCTGCCGAAATCGGTCGCGAGGTTGCTGATCGCGCCAATCATCCGGTGGTGGTCGCAGGCTCGATGGGCCCGACCGGCGAGATTATGGTCCCCGTTGGCTCGCTCACCCATGCGGATGCGGTCGAGATGTTTCACGAGCAGGCCGAAGGCTTGAAAGAGGGCGGAGCGGATGTTTTGTGGATCGAAACCCTCTCCGCCAAGGAAGAGTTTCAAGCCGCTGCCGAAGGGATTGCGCTTGCGGGCATGCCCTATTGCGGCACCATGAGCTTTGACACGGCCGGTCGCACCATGATGGGCCTGACCTCGGTTGATATGGTTAAGATGGTTAACGGGCTGGCCAGCCAACCGCAGGCCTTTGGTGCCAATTGCGGTGTTGGCGCGTCGGATTTGTTGCGCACATTGGTGGGCTTTGTCGATCAGGCCCCGCAACTGCCTGTTATTGCAAAAGGAAACGCCGGTATTCCCAAATATGTCGATGGCCATATCCATTATGATGGCACGCCAGAGCTGATGGGCGAATATGCGGCGATGGCGCGCGATATGGGGGCCATAATCATCGGCGGCTGTTGTGGCACCATGCCGGAGCACCTTCGTTCCATGCGCGATGCGCTGGAAAATCATGCGCGCGGCTCACGTCCGAGCTTGGCAGAAATAGAGGCCAAAATCGGCCCGTTTTCCTCGGCCAGCGACGGCACTGGCGATGATCCCGCCCCGACCCGCCGTGCTGGGCGACGTCGCCGGGGGTGACTTGTGGGCGCTTAAGTCGCTCTCTGGTCGGAATAAGAAAGCAAAATGTCGTTTAAGTCGCAGATATTTCCGTCTGACAGCCTGATTTTGCAAGCATAATCTTTCGCGCAACCCGTGCGACCCAACCTCAGGATACCTCCTATGTCCGACGATCCAGACGACATCATACTTGCAGACCTCACCGACGAAGAACTGACCCTGCAAATGCACGACGACCTCTATGACGGTCTGAAAGAGGAGATCGAGGAGAGCGTTCACATCCTGCTCGGGCGCGGCTGGATGCCTTATGACGTGCTGACCAAGGCGCTGGTTGAGGGGATGCGAATCGTCGGCATCGACTTTCGCGACGGCATCCTGTTTGTGCCCGAAGTGCTGCTGGCGGCGGGCGCGATGAAGGGCGGGATGACCATCCTCAAGCCGTTGCTGGCGGAAACTGGTGCGCCGCGCATGGGCAAAATGGTGATCGGCACCGTCAAGGGCGACATCCACGATATTGGCAAGAACCTCGTCACCATGATGATGGAGGGGGCCGGTTTTGAGGTCAAGGATCTGGGCATCAACAACCCGGTCGAAAACTATCTCGAAGCGCTGGAAAGTGAAGAGTTCGATATCCTCGGAATGTCGGCTTTGCTAACAACTACAATGCCTTACATGAAAGTCGTGATTGATACGATGGTTGAGAAAGGCATGCGTGACGACTATACTGTGATCGTGGGCGGCGCTCCTCTCAACGAGGAATTTGCGCGTGCAATCGGGGCCGATGCCTATTGTCGTGACGCCGCCGTGGCGGTTGAGACTGCAAAGGATTTCATGGCTAAAAAGCACAACCAGATGACCGCCTGATGGCCGCTCGCATCGATGATGCGGCGCTGACGGAACGCGGATTGGAGGCTCCCGCCGACCCAACCGGCGGGCGTATTTTGCTATTGGCATGTGGCGCTATCGCGCGCGAGGTTCTGGCGGTGATCAAGGCCAATAAACTTGATCACATGGACCTGACCTGCCTGCCCGCCAACCTCCATCTCTACCCCGACAAAATCACCGAGCGCGTACGCGAAGCGGTCCTTAAACACCGCGACCATTATCATCAGATTTTTGTGCTCTATGCCGATTGTGGCACCGGCGGCTTGTTGCAAAAAGAATGCGACGCTTTGGGGGTAAAGATGCTCGCCGGACCCCATTGTTATTCGTTTTTTGAGGGCAACGACACCTTCGCCGCCCATGGTGACGACGAGATCACCGCCTTCTATCTGACCGATTTTCTGGTGCGCCAATTTGAGGCATTTTTCTGGAAACCCTTG
>CAYPUW010000262.1:0-3752 GCA_964413925.1 uncultured Rhodobacter sp.
ACACGTTCAATTCCCAGACTGTAGATAAGTATTTTCTGACACCATCTTGGCGACTCAGCCCAATCTGGCCTATGATGCCATACCGATCATCTGCCGGTCGGTGCTTGCCAGAAGTGTTCCGTTGATGACGACTATTCGCCCCATCGCAGGCCTGTTCCTGCTTACATCCGTCCTAACCGGGTGTGCCGTGTCGGGGTTTCCAGATATAAAGTCTAGCTATTCTTCTGCCTCTCAAGATGCCCAATGGCCAAGTTTTCTGCCAATGGAAAACGTCTTGCGGCACCAAAACATCGCAGATCAGGCGCAAACCCTTGCTGGAATTAACTCCCTGCAGTCACGCGCCATCAGACTAAAAAACCGCGCCAAACTGCTCCGACGTCCCGTCGTTCAGGGATATGAACACTTGCGCTTGCAACAAGCCGCTTCTCAACTTCAGCCATGACGTTGCGCCGGGTAGAAATTCCCGCTAACAGGACGGCGAATGTTTTCTGAAGGACGGAGCCAGCCCATGCCAACCCCCTTGCGTCTCGGACTGGCCGGATTAGGAACCGTCGGCGTCGGCGTCATTCGAATGTTGGCCTCACATGCAGATTTGCTGTCTGTTCGCGCGGGTCGCAAAATCGAAATTACGGCGGTATCGGCAAGGTCCCGCACCAAAGACCGAGGCGTGGATTTATCCGAATTTACCTTTGAGAACGACCCCATTTCATTGGCTTCCCGTGACGATATTGATGTTTTCGTCGAGCTTATTGGCGGCGAGGATGGCCCTGCCAAAGCCGCTGTCGATGCAGCACTTAACGCGGGAAAACATGTGGTGACTGCCAACAAAGCGATGCTCGCCATCCACGGCCAAAGTTTGGCTGAAAAAGCGGAACGCGCGCATGTTGAGCTTAGATTTGAAGCGGCGGTTGCCGGGGGAATTCCCGTCATCAAGGCTCTGACCGAGGGCCTGGCCGGCAATCAGATCTCGCGAGTCATGGGCGTTATGAATGGAACCTGCAATTATATTTTGACCCGAATGGAGAACGAGGGCGTTTCCTATGACGAGGTTTTTGCCGATGCGCAGGCTTTGGGATATCTTGAGGCTGACCCAAATCTCGACGTTGGCGGAATTGATGCGGGGCATAAACTGGCCCTGTTGTCAGCAATTTCATTTGGCACGAAGGTAAATTTTGCGGGGGTGGACCTGGAGGGTATCCAGCGCATATCCATCACGGACATTGAGCAAGCGCGCGATATGGGCTTTCGAATCAAACTGTTAGGTGTTGCTCAGATAACGGGCCGCGGGCTTGAACAACGGATGCAGCCATGCCTCGTCCCGGCAAGCTCGGCACTTGGCCAGCTTGAAAACGCCACCAATATGGTGGTGCTGGAGGGTGACGCCGTGGGCCGGATCGTGCTACGCGGCGCGGGTGCCGGCGAAGGCCCGACAGCATCTGCCGTCATGGGCGATGTCGTTGATATCGCGCGCGGATTTCACCGTTTTACCTTCGGTCAACCAGCAAGCAGCCTCAAGAATATTCAGGCGGCACAGGTTTCGGCTGCGGCGGCATTTTACCTGCGATTGACCCTAAAAGACGCCCCCGGCGCGCTTGCCAAGATAACCCGAGCGCTCGCCGATGCTGGCGTCTCTATCGACCGAATGCGGCAATATGGCCATGAAAATACCGCTGCACCGGTATTGATGGTCACCCACAAAACCACCCGCGCCGAACTTGACCACGCCTTGCAAGGCATCAGCGACACGGGCGTCACGCTCGATGAGCCAGTAGCGATCCGCATCGAAGACGTTTGACGCTTTGCTTGCGACCACAAAACAACCCTGTGATTTCGGCGACGTTGCCGATAACTAGGGATCATACAAGCAAGTTTGGGTTTTGGGCGGTCTTTGATGCAAAATTTCCTCGGCGTTGAATGTTCGGCAACGAACCGAAAATGGATCGGTCCAAACACGGAACAAGACCGACATGCACAAGCGTTAGCGCAGCAAACCGACATGCCAATTGCGCTATGTCAACTGTTGGCACAACGCGGCATTAACGCAGAGGCTGTCTCGGGTTTTCTGGCCCCTTCGTTGCGCGACCTCATGCCTGATCCGTCAATCCTGAAGGATATAGATATCGCCGCTGAACGCTTGGTAAACGCCGTGCGCACCTCCGAAAAAGTGGCGATATTTGCGGATTACGATGTGGATGGCGGCTCTTCGGCGGCGCTGCTCATGAACTGGTTTTCGCGCGTTGGCGTGCAGGCCACGCTATATGTTCCCGATCGCATCAGCGAGGGATACGGCCCGAATGCGACAGCGATGCGCGGACTGGCCGAGCATCACAGCCTGATCATTTGCGTTGATTGCGGCACCCTTTCTTTTGAGCCGATCGCCGCCGCACACCCCGCTGAAGTCATGGTTCTTGACCATCATCAAGGTGGCGAGACCTTACCCGCAGCCTTGGCGGTGGTGAACCCGAACCGGCAGGACGAAAACTCCGGGCTTGAGTATCTGTGCGCCGCCGGGGTGGTTTTCATGCTGTTGGTTGCCACAAATCGACTTATGCGCAAAGCTGGCGAAACCCCGCCTGACCTCATGGAGTTGCTTGACTTGGTAGCGCTGGCGACAGTTGCCGATGTGGCGCCACTTATCGGGTTGAACCGGGCATTTGTGCGGCAGGGGTTGACCGTTATGGCACGGCGAAAGCGGGTCGGACTGACGGCGCTTTGCGACATCGCGAAACTGGATACGGCACCCAACACCTACCATCTGGGTTTTCTGCTGGGGCCACGGATCAATGCGGGCGGGCGGATTGGCAAGGCTGATCTTGGTGCGCGCCTACTGTCCACCGATGATCGTCAAGTTGCGAGTGCCTTGGCTGAAAAGCTCGACCAACTGAACCACGAGCGGCGCGATGTTGAAGAGCAAGTTCGCCTCAAAGCGCTAGATCAGGCGCAAGCGCGCGGATTGAGCGCCGCTCTCGTCTGGGCCGCCGACGATGGCTGGCACCCCGGGGTGGTCGGTATTGTCGCCGCACGCCTGAAAGAGCGCGCCAACCGCCCCGCGGTGGTCATCGGCTTTGACGAAAGCGGCGGCAAAGGGTCCGGTCGGTCGGTCGCCGGGGTTGATCTAGGCGCATCAATCACAGCGCTTGCCGCCGAGGGTCTGATCGAGAAAGGCGGCGGACACAAAATGGCGGCAGGTCTCAGTCTGACACGGGCACAGCTTGAACCAGCTATGGCGCGGCTGACCGAGTTATTGGCAGAACAGGGGGCCGCAGATATCGGGCCGGCAGAATTGTTTGTAACCAGTCTGTTGACGCCAAAGGCCATCACTGTCGAGCTGATCGAAGCCCTCGAAAGCGCCGGACCATTCGGAGCGGGCGCACCCGCACCTCGATTCGCGCTGCCATCCGTTCGGGTAGCATTTGCCAAGCGGGCGGGCGAAAATCATCTGCGCCTCACCTTTGAAGCTGGTGATGGCGCAAGGATCGACGCCATCGCATTTCGCGCTTTTGACGGACCGCTTGGCGATTTGCTCCAAAATCATGCCGGTGCCATATTCAACGTGGTTGGCCGCCTCGAAATCGACAGTTGGGGTGGCCGCAAAAAACCTAAACTTCGGCTGGAAGATGCGAGCGTGACAGGTAGCCCAAACCGATAAAAGGCAAAATACCCTCTTGCGCCAGAAGGCTCCAATGAGTATCAACCGCTCCACAAACTGTGCGGTCCCTTCGTCTATCGGTTAGGACGTCAGGTTTTCAACC
>CAYPUW010000263.1:0-3722 GCA_964413925.1 uncultured Rhodobacter sp.
TCTGTGGTGATCGATCTGGCAGCCGAACGCGGCGGCAATTGCGACCTGACCGTGCCGGACGAAAAAATCGAGACCGATAATGGCGTGACCATCGTTGGCTATACCGATTTTCCCAGCCGCATGGCCGCGCAAAGCTCGGAGCTTTATTCAACCAATATCCGCCATATGATGACCGATCTGACCCCTGAAAAAGACGGGGTGGTGGTGCATGATATGGAGGACGACGTCATTCGGGGCGCGACTGTGGCCTTTGAGGGGGCGGTGACCTTCCCGCCACCACCGCCTAAAATCAAGGCGATTGCGGCGCAAAAGCCCAAACCGCCCGAAAAAACGGCTGAGGAAATAGCTGCCGAGGAAGCCGCCGCCGCGCGCTCAGCCGGTCGTCGCCAAATCGCCATTCTGGTGCTGGGCGGTCTGTTCATGTGGTTGGTTGGCAGCTATGCACCGGCAAGTTTCATGCGCCATTTCATTGTGTTCGTGCTGGCGATTTTCATCGGGTTTCAGGTTGTCTGGGGGGTTGCGCATGCGCTGCATACCCCGCTGATGGCGGTGACCAACGCGATTTCGGGCATCATTATCATCGGTGCATTGTTGCAGATCGGCGAGGGGGGCTGGCTGGTGGCCACGCTCGCCGCGATCTCGGTGCTGGTGGCGACTATTAACATCGTCGGGGGTTTTATGGTCACGCGCCGTATGCTCCAGATGTTCCAGAAATCTTAAGGGCGGGGGAAAAAACATGTCCATTTCATTGGAACTCCAGACAGCCGCATATATCACCGCCGCTGTTTTATTCATCCTCAGCCTTGGCGGCTTGAAAGACCAAGAGAGTGCCAAGCGCGGCGTTTGGTTCGGCATTATCGGCATGGCAATCGCGGTTATTGCCACCATCGCCGGGCCGGGCGTTGCCATGAGCGGACTTTTGGCCGTGGTGCTGGTGATCGGCGCGATTGCAGGCGTGATCGTGGCCACACGGGTCGAAATGACGGGCATGCCTCAATTGGTAGCCGCCCTCCATTCATTCGTCGGTCTGGCGGCGGTTTTCATCGGTCTTAATTCGGATTTGACGGTGCTGAATTTTGCCTCCAATGCCGAGCAGATCATTCACGAGGTCGAGGTTTTCCTTGGCGTCTTTATTGGGGCGGTCACGTTTTCGGGCTCTATTATTGCCTTTGGCAAGCTCGCAGGCAAGATCGGCGGCAGCGCTTTGATCTTGCCCATGCGCCATGTGTGGAACGTGCTAATCGTGGTCGGCTCCTTGATGCTGATGGTGATGTATATGCAAGGGGCGGGCAGTTGGACGCTTTATGTGATGACATTGCTGGCGCTAGTTTTGGGCGTGCATCTGGTGATGGCCATTGGTGGTGCCGACATGCCTGTGGTGGTGTCGATGCTCAACAGCTATTCCGGCTGGGCGGCGGCGGCGACGGGGTTCTTGCTCGGCAATGATTTGCTGATCGTGACCGGCGCGCTGGTTGGTTCAAGTGGCGCGATCCTGAGCTATATCATGTGCAAGGCCATGAACCGGCAGTTTCTGGCGGTTATTCTTGGCGGCTTTGGCGGCTCTAAAGGCCCGGCGATGGAGATCGAGGGCGAGCAGGTGGCGATTGATGCTGACGGTGTCGCCGCAGCCCTTGAGGAGGCCGACAGCGTGATCATTGTGCCGGGTTACGGCATGGCGGTTGCCCAAGCGCAGCAATCGGTGGCCGAACTTACACGGCGGCTTCGTGCGCGTGGCAAGACGGTTCGTTTTGGCATTCATCCGGTGGCGGGTCGTTTGCCGGGGCATATGAATGTGCTGCTGGCCGAAGCGCGCGTGCCGTATGATATCGTGATGGAGATGGACGAGATTAACGACGATTTCCCCAATACCGATGTGGCGATTGTCATCGGCTCCAACGACATCGTTAATCCGGCGGCGCAGGAAGATCCTAACAGTCCAATCGCTGGCATGCCGGTGCTTGAGGTCTGGAAAGCCAAGCAGGTGTTTGTGTCCAAACGCGGGCAGGGGACGGGCTATTCAGGCATCGAGAACCCGTTGTTTTTCAAAGAGAATACGCGGATGTTCTTTGGTGATGCCAAGGCTTCGGTGGATAAATTGCTGGCCTTGATTTCCTGAGTGTTGGCGCGCCCTGTTGACCGGACGTTTAGGCGTCCGGTCGCGCTTGGATATTTATGCCAAGAAGAAGCTGGGGGGCGTACGTGTGTTCAGTCTTGGGTCCAAGTTGGATTGCGTTTTTCCAAGAATGCGCTGATGCCTTCTTCGGTTTGGGCAAACAGCATGTTTTCGGCCATGATTGCGCCGGTATGGGCATAAGCTTGATCTAGCGGCATGGTCAGTTGCTCGTAAAAGGCTTGTTTGCCGATTTTGACGGCAACGCCGAGCTTGGCAGCGACCACTTTGGCCAAGGCTTCGGTCTCAGCCGTCAGGTTTTCGGCGGGGACTGCGCGGTTAATCAGGCCGAGGGTCTCGGCGCGGGCGGCGTCGATGAAGGCACCGGTGGTTAGCATCTCCATGGCTTGTTTACGCGGGATGTTGCGGGTCAGGGCTACCATCGGGGTTGAGCAAAACAGGCCGATATTGACGCCGTTTACGCCAAATTTCACCCCTTGGGCGGCGATGGCCATGTCGCAGGACGCCACCAGTTGACAGCCAGCGGCAGCGGCGATGCCTTGAACCTCGGCGATTACCGGCTGGGGCAGGCGCGAGATTGTGACCATCATCTTGCCGCATTGGGCGAAAAGCCGGTTGAAATACTGTTTGCCGCCATCCTCTGCCTGCCGCCCTTGGGTCATTTCCTTGAGATCATGGCCCGCACAGAAAGCCTTGCCCTCGGCGCGCAGGATCACCACGCGGATCGTATGATCGCTCATCAGGGCATCAAACTCGGCCTGAAGCGCGGCAATCATCGCGTCCGACAGGGCGTTGAGGTTTTGTGGCGTGTTCAGCGTCAACGTGGCGACGGCGTCTTTATCGTCGCGCAGCAAAATAGGGGCAGTCATGGGTAAAAATCCTCTTGTGTCCGCGATCAGTTGCGGCAAGTTTAGCGGCAGGTATTTGCTTGCGAAAGGCGTATTATGGTGCCGGTTATGACAATTGACGAGTTGCACGCGCTGATCGAGGCGGATTTTCCGCAAATTCGCGGCAAGTTTGACGTGATCGAGATGCATGACGACGGGGTTAGCGTGCGCATGTTCATCACCGAGCAGAACCTGCGCCCCGGCGGCACGGTTTCCGGCCCCTCGATGTTCTCGCTGGCCGATTGCGCCTATTATCTGGCCACGCTGGCGATGATCGGGCCTCAGGCGCTGACGGTGACCACCAGTTGCTCGATTGATTTCATGCGCAAACCTGCACCGGGCGATCTGGTTGCGCGCGCTCGGGTGTTGAAGCTCGGCAAAACCCTCAGCGTGGGTGATGTGATGATCTATTCTTATGGCTGCGACGAGCTGGTGTCGCGCGCCTCTGTGACCTATGCGATTCCGCCAAAGCGGGCTTGAGATTGGGGTATTATAATACCTATCTTGTAATATATTGATTTACATGGATTATTAAGGTATCTCGCACCTTGACTGCGCGCGCAAAACCCTTAGAACCCCCACATCAGTTTCGTTCGGGCGCATAATATGCCCGGACCACACATCCGAAATGGTGAGATTATGAAAACCTACACAGCAACTCCTGCTGATATTGACAAGAAATGGATCCTGATCGACGCCGAGGG
>CAYPUW010000264.1:0-3719 GCA_964413925.1 uncultured Rhodobacter sp.
GGTCACCATTCCGGCAACCATCATCCCGATCCTGATCGCCGCTTTTGCGGCCTATGCGCTGGCATGGATGGATTTTCCGGGGCGCGCACTGTTGATCGCCGCCGTGGTCGGGCTGTTGGTGGTGCCGTTGCAACTGGCGCTGATCCCGCTTTTGAGGCTGCATAACGAGCTTGGCATCGGCAAAGGTTATGTCGGGGTCTGGCTGGCGCATACGGGGTTTGGTCTGCCGCTGGCGATCTATCTGTTGCGCAACTACATGGTCGGGCTGCCGCGCGAGATCATCGAGAATGCCAAGGTGGACGGGGCCTCGGATTTTCAGATCTTCGTGAAAATCATCCTGCCGCTGAGCTTTCCGGCTTTGGCGTCTTTTGCCATCTTTCAGTTCCTGTGGACGTGGAATGATTTGTTGGTCGCGCTGGTGTTTTTAATCGACAGCACCGGCGAAACTACGGTGATGACCAAGCAGATCATCGAGCTGTTGGGCACGCGCGGCGGTAACTGGGAAATCCTTGCTACCTCGGCTTTCGTGTCAATCGCGGCGCCGTTGCTGGTGTTCTTTGTCATGCAAAAATATCTGGTGCGCGGCCTGTTGGCCGGCTCGGTTAAATAAGGGTCAGTCGGATGAGCATTGTAGAGGTATACCCCCCCCAAATCCAGGCCGAGCCTGCGCATGAGTGGTGGCGCGGAGCAGTGATTTATCAGGTCTATCCGCGTAGTTTTCAAGACAGCAACGGCGACGGGATCGGCGACCTGCTGGGCATCGTTCAGCGCATGCCCTACATCGCCTCGCTCGGGGTGGACGCGGTCTGGATTTCACCGTTCTTCACCTCGCCCATGAAGGATTTCGGCTATGACGTGGCCGATTATCGTGACGTGGACCCGATGTTTGGCACGCTGGCGGATTTTGATGCCATCGTAAAAAGCGCCCATGAACACGGGTTGAAGGTGATGATTGATCTGGTGCTCAGTCACAGTTCGGACCAGCATTCGTGGTTTAAAGAAAGCCGCCAAAGCCATGATAATCCGCGACAAAACTGGTATGTCTGGGCCGATCCCAAGCCTGACGGCACGCCGCCCAATAACTGGCTGTCGATCTTTGGAGGCCCAGCCTGGCACTGGGATGCCCGCCGCAAACAGTATTATTTGCATAATTTTCTCGCCAGCCAGCCGGACCTGAATTTCCACGAGCCAACTGTGCAAGACGCTCTGCTCAACGTGGCGCGGTTCTGGCTTGAACGCGGGGTTGACGGTTTTCGTCTGGACACGATCAATTTCTATTTCGCCGACAAGCAGTTGCGCGACAATCCGGTGCTGGCGCCAGAGTTGCGCAACAGCGCCATTGCCCCTTCGGTAAACCCCTATAATTTTCAGGATCACATCCATTCCAAGAACCAGCCGGAAAACCTTGAATTCCTTCATAAACTTCGCGCCGTGATGCAGCCCTATAACGCCGCCGCTTTGGGCGAGGTCGGGGATGCGCAGCGTGGGCTTAAGATCATGGGCCAGTACACGGCAGGCGATGATTTGATGCAGATGTGCTATGCGTTCGAGCTGTTATCAGGCGAGCGCCCCACCGCCGTGTTGGTCGCCGAGCTGTTTGCCAAAGTCGACCGCGTCGCCGCCGATGGCTGGGCCTGTTGGGCCTATTCCAATCACGACGTCATGCGCCACACCACGCGCTGGAATTTGTCTCCCGCCGCCGAGCGGCTGTTTGCCACCATGCTGATGTGTTTGCGCGGCTCGGCCTGCATCTATCAGGGCGAGGAGCTGGGTTTGCCCGAGGCCGAGGTGCCGTTTGTTGACCTGCAAGACCCCTATGGCCTTGAATTCTGGCCTGAATTCAAGGGCCGCGATGGCTGCCGCACACCGATGGTCTGGAGCGGTTCCAGACGCAATGGCGGCTTTTCCACCGCCGAGCGCACTTGGCTGCCGGTGCCACAAGAACACCTGGGCCACGCGGTCAACACTGCCGAGGCCGATTCGAATTCGCTCCTGCACCACTATCGACGGGCCATCGGTTTTCGCCACACGCACCCTGCCCTGATGCTGGGCGCGCAGTCGGAAATGTCGGCGACGGGCAACATCCTGCAATTCATGCGCGACCACGCAGGCAAGCAGATATTTTGCGCCTTCAACCTCAGCGACGAGCCGGGACAGACCCGCTTGCCTCCGGGGGTTTGGAGCCAGATTGGGCAGGAGTTGAACGGCGCAGAGGTGCAAGCAGACGGCCTCGTCAATCTCGCGCCGTGGCAAGCCTGCTTTGCACTGAAAACCACTAAACAGGAAGGAAGTTGACATGGCCGACCTGAAAATGACCGATATCGGCAAGTCATATGGCGACGTCGAGGTGCTGAAAGGCATCAACCTCGAAATCAAGACCGGCGAGCTGATCGTGTTTGTTGGCCCCTCTGGTTGTGGCAAGTCCACACTGTTGCGCATGGTTGCGGGGCTGGAAAAGATCACCGTCGGGAGCTTGCAAATCGACGGGCAGGTGGTCAACGACGTGCCCCCCAGCCAGCGCGGTATTGCCATGGTGTTTCAGTCCTACGCGCTTTATCCGCATATGACGGTGCGCGAAAACATGGCGTTTGCCCTGAAAATCGCCAAGAAATCCAAAGCCGAGATCGAGGCCGCCATCACCAAGGCCGCGAAAACCCTGCAACTGGAAGATTATCTCGACCGCCTGCCCAAGGCTCTGTCGGGCGGCCAGCGCCAGCGCGTGGCCATCGGGCGCTCGATCGTGCGCGACCCCAAGGTTTACCTTTTCGACGAACCGCTCTCCAACCTTGACGCCGCCTTGCGCGTGGCTACCCGGATCGAGATTGCCCAGCTCAAGGAAAGCATGCCCGACAGCACCATGATCTATGTCACCCATGATCAGGTCGAGGCGATGACGCTGGCAACCCGGATCGTAGTGCTGGCCAACAAAGGTATTGCCCAGGTCGGCACCCCGCTGGATTTGTATGAGCGCCCCGAAAACGAGTTTGTGGCCCAGTTCATCGGCTCGCCCGCCATGAACCTGCTCGAAGGGGTGATCAGCACCACCGGCATCCAAACGACGGTCGATTTGGACAGCGGTGATCAGGCCCTTTCCAACGTCCCGACCGAGGCAAGTGATATGGGTCGGCGCGTGAAAATCGGTGTGCGCCCCGAAGATATGCGCACCGGCGAAGGTGCGCCGGTCTATAGCGGCCAAGTCAACTTTACCGAGCTTTTGGGTGAGGTGACCCAGCTCTATTTCCGGCCCCAAAACGGACGCGATCCAGTCATCGCCAAACTGCCCGGCATCGTGCGCGATTTGCGCGGCCAGACCGTGACCCTGACCGCCGATCCTGCCAAGGTGCATTTGTTCGCCGACGGAAAATCGCTGCTTTACAGGTGATCTGTGCTAAACTCATCGCACTCAAGCCCCGCGTGTCGTGTGCGGTTTATGCCGACGTCGGTATAAACGCCACACGGGCACTGGAACACGACCACATTCGCCGCCGGATTGCATTTGGACGGAATGGTCGCTCCAATGCTACTGTCCGGACCAATGAATGGCGATATGTTGCGCGCTTATGTGCGCCATGTGCTGGTTCGCGAACTGTCGCCCGCAGACACAGTGATCATTTCCAGAATGCCCGCGCACAACATCGTGGGTATTCTGGAAATGATCGAAGCTGCAGAGGCCAGATCGCTCTACTCGCCGCCTTATTCGCCAGACTTCAATCCGATCT
>CAYPUW010000265.1:0-3645 GCA_964413925.1 uncultured Rhodobacter sp.
TTGTGCCAGATAGCTACATCAAGTCTTAATATTACATAAAAAGCGTGAAAAAGTGAGGCAAAAACTGTTAAATGGTTAATTCGATGACGGGGTTTGCTGCCCTCAAAGGGGCGCTGGAGGGCGCGCGGTGGCACTGGGAGCTTCGCAGCGTGAACGCGCGCGGGTTGGACATTCGCCTGCGACTGCCCGAGGGCTTGGGCGATTTAGAGCAGGTGTTGCGTAAATCTCTAACAGCGGAGGTGACACGCGGCAATATCACCCTGAGTTTGCGGCTTTTCGGCGAGGTGGGAAGCAGCACTATATCGCTTGATCTGCCCCAGCTTGAGATGATCATGTTGGCCCTCAAAACCGTTGATGAAACCGCGCAGGATGCGGGCGTTCATCTGACTGCAAGCACGGGTGCCGACATTCTGGCCCTGCGCGGCGTGCTTGAGGTCTCTGACACCAAAGCTGGTGATCAAGACGCTGTTATTAAAGCGCTAAAATCGGATATTGCGCCGCTAATCGAGGCATTCATCACTGCGCGCGCTGCCGAAGGCAACGCCCTTGGTGAGATCCTTTCGGGGCAGTTGTCGCAGATAATCGCTCTGATCTCTCAGGCTCAGAAGGCTGTTGATAACCGTCAGGTGCAGGTCGGCGAAACCTTCCGGCTCAACCTCGCAAAAATCTTGGATAACAGCGAAGGGGCCGACGAGAACAGGGTGGCGCAGGAACTGGCGATGCTGGCGGTCAAAGCCGATATTTCCGAGGAAATTGACCGGCTGAAAGCCCATTGTGATGCCGCTGAAACACTGCTGACGACCACAGGCCCGGTGGGGCGAAAATTCGACTTTTTGATGCAGGAATTCAATCGAGAGGCCAATACGCTTTGCTCTAAATCCGGCTCAAAAGAGTTAACAGAAATCGGCCTTGATCTGAAAACCGTAATTGATCAGATGCGCGAGCAAGTGCAGAACGTGGAGTGATATGACGATTTTGCACACACGCCGGGGCCTATTGATCATCTTGTCGTCACCCTCTGGTGCCGGCAAATCCACGCTGGCAAACCGGCTGATGGGCTGGGACCACACGTTGAGTTTTTCGGTTTCGGCCACCACGCGCGCGCCGCGAACGGGCGAAGTGGATGGACGGGAATATTACTTTCGCACCAAGCCTGAATTTCAGCAAATGGTCAAAAACGGCGAGATGCTGGAACATGCGGAGGTGTTCGGCAATCTTTACGGCTCGCCCAAAGCGCCGGTCGAGGCGGCGATCTCGCAGGGGCGCGACGTCTTGTTTGACATCGACTGGCAGGGCGGGCAGCAGATCGTCAACTCTGTCCTCAAAAACGCCGTGGTTTCGGTGTTTATCCTGCCGCCCTCGATCCCCGAGCTGGCGCGACGTTTGACCGAGCGGGGTCAAGACAGCGCCGAGGTGATTGCCGAGCGCATGACCAAATCGCAAAGCGAGATCAGTCACTGGGCCGAATATGATTACGTTTTGGTTAATGATGATATTAATGCTTGCGAGGCGCACCTTAAAACCATCCTTCAGGCCGAGCGCCTCAAACGCGCCCGCCGCCCCTCGTTGGTGGACCATGTTCGCAAATTAGATCACGAATTCAAGGATTTAACGACATGACGCTTTATCGGCTCGATGATAAAACTCCGGTGACGCCGCTGAGTGGAGATTTCTGGGTCGCACCGGGGGCGCATGTGATCGGCGACGTGGTGCTGGGCGCGGGCGTGGGGATTTGGTTTGGTTGCACCTTGCGCGGCGACAACGAGCAGATCACAATCGGCGCGGGCAGCAACATTCAGGAAAACTGCGTTTTACACACTGATATGGGGTTTCCGCTGAGCGTCGGGGCCAACTGTACGGTCGGTCATAAGGCGATATTGCATGGCTGCGAAATCGGCGAAAACTCGTTGATCGGCATGGGGGCGAGTGTGCTTAATGGGGCCAAGATCGGCAAGAATTGTCTGATCGGGGCCGGGGCGTTGATTACCGAGGGCAAGGTCATTGCTGACGGCTCGTTGGTGATGGGCGTGCCGGGGCGTGTGGTCAGAGAGCTTGACGACACGGCGATTGCTACGCTGGCCCAGTCGGCCATACATTATCAACAGAATATGCGCCGGTTTCGCGATGGTTTAAGCGAGATTTAGCGACCGTCAGGCAAGAAAATCAAAACCGCACGGTGATGGAGTTTTCGCGCAAAGCCACGCCAAGGCCCGGTTTGCGCCATTGGGTCAGCATTGCCAGCATGCCAAATTGAACCTGCGCCGCCCCAAGCTCGTCGTTCGCGTCGGAGTTTTGGCCATCAAGCAGCTGCCAATGCTCAGTAATCAGGTGCAGCTTGTCGCCGGTCGCGTGCAGCACCCAGCCATTGCCGTCAAAGTCGATGTCGATCCTGCCACCATAGGGAAGGGCGCTTTCCAGACACTGGATGGCCAGAAACGCAAGTTTTACGTCGCGACGCTGGGTCTCGCGCATGGGGCGCCAGTCGATTTGAACCCGGCTTTGCTTGAAGTAATCGCGCAGCACCGAAACTATCTCCGGTTGTGCGAGGCTGGAGCCGGTCGGGGCGCGCCCGTAAGCCACGCGGAAAAAGCGGATTTTGGAATTGGCGCTGGCGATGCTTTGGGCGATCAAGGCCAGTTCCGGTGTGTCCGATTGTCCGCTCATGGCCAACAGCTCAAGGCCGTTGCTGATTGCCCCAAGTGGGCTTATCAAGTCATGGCAAATGCGCGAGCCGATCAGCGCTGTCAGGTCTTGTCGGTCATGATACATTGCGTTTGCCCTGATCTGAAAACAACATGAGGGAAGCGATGACTGTCACGTTTGAGCCTGGTGATCTCGTGGAGAACCCCGCCTCGCCCGATTGGGGCTTGGGGCAGGTACAGTCGGTGGTGGAAGGGAAAATCACCGTTAATTTCGAGCATAAAGGCAAGTTGGTCATCGATTCCACTCATGTCAGTTTGGCGTATGTTCTCTTGAAATGAGGTTCCATACGGGTGAGATTCAGAGGTATCACAACCCAAGATTGAAAATCAAGAACTGATAGTGCCGAAAAACAATGCGTTGGAATTGTTGCGTTTTTGGAAATAACCGACTAGAAACCGCGCAGGAATATTGGGCTTATTTGGACTGTGCATTGATGTCGCTGAACCTCAAATCGGATGAACGGCATTTTATGCTCAAGCTCGCGCAGACCGAGGACGAGCTTTTTGCCGCCCAGCGCCTGCGCTATCGGGTTTTTGTTGAGGAGCTTGGCGCGACCGGTCCCACCGTTGACCATGATCGTCAGCTTGAAACCGATGACTTTGACGCGATCTATGATCATTTACTGCTGATTGACAATCGCTGCGATCCTAATGCGCCGGAGCGTGTTGTCGGGGTTTATCGGCTGCTGCGCTCGGACGTGGCGCGCGCACATGGGGGGTTTTATTCGGCGTCGGAGTTTGATCTTGGCGTGCTTGAACGCTCTGAGCGGATGCTGCTTGAGCTGGGGCGCTCCTGTGTTGGTCGCGATTATCGCGGCGGGGTGGCCATGTATCTGCTGTGGAATGCGCTGGCGGATTACGTCATTGGTCATAAGGTCGAGGTGATGTTTGGCGTTGCCAGCTACCACGGGACCGATGTGGATGCGATTGCCCAATCCTTATC
>CAYPUW010000266.1:0-3613 GCA_964413925.1 uncultured Rhodobacter sp.
GGTGCTCTTCCGATCTGAGAATGCGCCGCCGAAAATAAACAGAATGTTAGTGGTATCGACCTGCAAAAACTCTTGCTGCGGATGTTTGCGCCCGCCTTGCGGGGGAACCGAGGCCACGGTGCCTTCCATAATTTTCAGCAAAGCTTGCTGAACGCCCTCGCCCGACACATCGCGGGTGATCGACGGGTTGTCGGATTTGCGGGTGATCTTATCAACTTCGTCGATATAGACGATGCCGCGTTGGGCGCGCTCGACGTTGTATTCACTGGCTTGCAACAGCTTGAGGATGATGTTTTCAACGTCCTCGCCCACATAACCGGCCTCGGTCAACGTAGTGGCGTCGGCCATGGTGAACGGCACGTCTAATATGCGCGCAAGGGTTTGCGCCAGCAGGGTTTTGCCGCAACCGGTCGGGCCAATCAACAGAATGTTGGATTTCGCCAGCTCGATATCGGAGGATTTAGCCGAGTGGTTTAACCGTTTATAGTGGTTGTGAACCGCCACCGATAGCACCCGCTTGGCCACGGTTTGGCCGATCACATAATCATCAAGAACATCGCAAAGCTCCCGTGGCGTGGGTACGCCGTCGGATGATTTCACCATCGAGGATTTGGTCTCTTCACGGATGATGTCCATGCAAAGCTCGACACATTCGTCGCAGATAAACACGGTTGGCCCGGCAATAAGCTTGCGCACCTCGTGCTGGCTTTTGCCGCAGAACGAGCAGTAAAGCGTGTTCTTGGAGTCGCTGTTATTAGAGTTCGCCATTGCTCACCTTTGTCTTGCTCAAATCCAGTTCGGGCCTTTGCGACCGCTCGTAACCTGATGTTGCCATAAAGGATATGGCAGTTCGCGGGGAGGTACAATTCTTTTCAGCGTCACGAAGCTGTAACATTTCAAAACTGCTGGAATTTGGCACCACCTAGCTCTCGTCCTCGTCGGATTTACGCTGGCTGACGATCTCGTCGAGATGGCCCCAAGCGAGCGCCTCTTCTGAGGACATGAAATTATCGCGCTCAAGCGCTTTTTCGACCGCCTTGATGGTCTGGCCGGTATGTTTGACGTAAATCTGGTTAATCTGGTCCTTGATTTTCTGGGTTTCAGCCGCGTGGATCATAATGTCCGTCGCCTGCCCCTGATAGCCACCAGAGGGCTGATGCACCATGATGCGCGCATTGGGCAGCGCAAACCGCATGCCTTTTTCGCCAGCAACCGCCAGCACGGACCCCATCGACGCCGCCTGCCCAACCACGAGGGTCGAGATTTTGGGGCGGATATATTGCATCGTGTCATAGATCGACAGCCCCGACGTCACCACGCCGCCGGGCGAGTTGATATACATCGAGATTTCTTTGCTGGGGTTTTCCGCCTCTAAAAACAGCAACTGCGCCACGATCAGCGTCGACATGCCGTCATGCACCGGACCGGAGATGAAAATGATCCGCTCCTTTAGCAGGCGCGAAAATATGTCATACGCCCGCTCGCCGCGCGCGGTTTGCTCCACCACCATGGGCACGAGTGTGTTCATATAGGTGTCAATTGGGTCTTTCATCCGGCCTGCCTTTTTGCTGCTCTGTTCGCTCTTTGTAGCGCACGGGTTGTGAACAGAGTCTTAGTGATGCGCACGAATAGGTGCAAGGGGCGCGAAGATGTCTGTGGCGCAAACTTTGCTCCCAAGACATCTTCGCGCCACCTACTTATTCTGGCCTGCTCAAGCTATTTAGGCCTGCTCAAGCGACACGCTGGGGTTTGCGGCGCGAAGCTTTAAGCGGAGTTGCCGATTTAAGCGGTGTGGTCGCCTTGAGCGGATGCGCCGCTTCCCACGCGCCAATATAATCCCGCGTCAGTGGCACCGCATCGCGACGTCGCGACAGCTGAATCTGGAACACAAAATGATCCCCGTGGCGAAATGACGCTTCGCTGATGTGCAAATAATAGTCCCACATCCGGCAGAATCGCGCGTCCATAAGCTGTTCGATCTGCGGGCGGTTGGCCTCGAACCTTTCACGCCATGCCTTCAGCGTTTCGGCGTAATGTAAGCGCAATATCTCCACATCCGTTACCCACAGACCGCTTTTTTCAATCACGGCGAGAGTCTCTGACAGCGAGGGAGAATAGCCGCCGGGGAAGATGTATTTGCGAATCCATTCGCTGGTAGTCGAGGGGCCATTCATACGGCTAATGGAGTGTAAAACGCATACCCCGTCATCGGTCAGCAACTCGTTTATCGACGAGAAAAACTGCTTATATTGGGTCACGCCCACATGCTCGAACATGCCCACAGAAACGATGCGATCAAACCGGCCTTTTTGCTCGCGGTAATCGCGAAGCTGGAAATCCACCGTCTTGCCAAGCCCGGCCTTTGTAGCCCGATCGCGCGCAACCGCAAGCTGTGACGGAGACAGGGTCAAGCCGGTCACCTTTGCGCCCTCCTGCTCTGCAAGATACATCGCCAATCCCCCCCAACCAGAGCCGATATCGAGGATTTTCTGCCCCGGTTCCAGCAATAGCTTGGCCGCAAGGTGGCGCTTTTTAGCGACCTGCGCCGTGGCCAGATCGTCAGAGCCATCCTGAAAATAGGCGCAGGAATATTGACGGTCTGCATCCAGAAACAAGTCATAAAGCTGGTCGGGCAAGTCATAGTGATGCTCGACGTTTTTGCGCGACAGCGCGACCGGATTATATTGCCGCCAGTGGCGCATCCAGTGGGCGAGCTTTTCGCGCAGTGCATAAAGCCGATCACTGGTCGCACTTTGCATATTGGCGCTCATGATCTCGAACAAATCCGCCAAGCCCCCGTCCTCAAGGGTCAGGGTGCCGTCCATATAGGCCTCGCCAATCGCCAAATCGGGATTGAAATAGAGCTTGCGGTGCAATTTGCGATCATGCAGGCGAACCGTCACCTGCGCACCAGCCTCGCCCTCGAACTTGTGACGGTTGCCGTCAGCGTCGATGATCGTCAATGTTCCAACTTGGATCGCGCGTTTTAGTAACTTTGATAAAAGCATTTTATCGCCCCTTCTTCATATCAGTCAAAGTCTCAGAAAGACCCAAAAATTCCACCGCGAGCGGCCCAGAAATTATAAAGCCCGCCAAACAGCAGTGCCACGTACCACCCGTAAGCAAAGGTCTCGACTAGCCCCAGCAACAAGCTGGTCCAGCTGATCCACACAAAGCCCGGCAGCAGGACCGACCAAGCAGAGTTCATGGCCAGAGGTGGAAACCACAGATCAAACAGCACGCATAGAACGAATGTCAGCGACAGGAAAAACCCCAAACTCATTCCCAAGGGAATTATGCGGATTTTTCGCGCAGCGGGGCTTTGGGGAAACGCGGGGGCAAGCCGTTTTGCTCCCTCCCCAAGGCCTGATACCTGATCAGTCATGTCGTGCTCCTTTATTGTGGCCCGAGTGGCTCTGTTAACGATATGGTAACTATGGAGGCGGTAATAAGAGCCGCTCAAGCCCCTATGGTAACGCTCGGTAACGAACGGTAACCACACCCGCAACGGTTACACTATGTTACCAAAAAGACGGGTGTCATGGCCGCGCGCCGGTGTTAGTCTGAACTTATGAACACAACTAAGACCAAAGGACCGGGCAAGACCAAAGGA
>CAYPUW010000267.1:0-3577 GCA_964413925.1 uncultured Rhodobacter sp.
ATCGCCGCGATAGCCACCGCTTTGGCCCTCACCGCCCCGGCAATCGCCCAACAAAAACCCGCAGCTCCGGCCGACGGGTTCCCGATCGGAACCGAGACAGTGACCAAAGTCGGCCAAACATATGTGGTCAAGAAAACCGGCGATTGGGAAGTGCGTTGCGTTAAGGTCAAAGACGGCCCCGAGCCTTGCCATATTTATCAACTGCTCAAGGATAAAGACGGCAACTCGGTCGCGGAAATCAGCTTTTTCCACCTTCCAGGCGGGGGCGCTGCCGTGCTTGGCGCGACCGTGGTCACGCCGCTTGGCACCATGCTGCAAAACCAGTTGGTGTTTAAAGTCGATGGCGGCGCGTCGCGGCAATATCCGTTTGGCTGGTGCGAGACCGGCGGTTGCATCGCACGGATGGGTTTTACCGGGCTCGAACTTGAGGGTTTGAGAAAAGGCAAACAGGCGACTGTAACCATCGCCTCGGTGGTAGATCCGACCAAACCGATCACGTTGACCGTCTCGTTGAAAGGATTTTCAGACGGGTTCAGCGCGGTTTTGGTTAAGCCTTGATTGCCGGACTCATTGCGCAAAACATCCTTATCTGCGGCAATTTTGCGATCAAATCGCGCGTAACGCCAGCACCGCGTTCAAGCCGCCAAAGGCAAAGGCATTGCTGAGAACGGCGGTAATTTTTGCATCGCGCGCAGTGTTTGGTACCACATCCAGCGCACAATCGGGATCTGGCTGCTGATAGCCGATGGTCGGCGCGACCACACCCTCGCGTAGGGCCATAATAGCGGCCAAAAGCTCGACCGCGCCAGTGCCGCCAATCAGGTGGCCATGCATGGATTTGGTAGAGGAAATCATCAGGCCTTCCGCATCAGCGCCGAAAACATCGGCAATCGCGGCACATTCCGTCTTGTCATTGGCGACGGTTCCGGTGCCGTGTGCGTTGATATATCCCACATCGGCGGCGGCCAACCCCGCATCGCGCAACGCTCCGCGCATGGCCCGCGCAGCGCCTTGTTTAGAGGGCATCACGATGTCGCAAGCATCCGAAGTCATGGCAAAACCCGCCACCTCGGCGAGGATTTCGGCATCGCGCGCACGAGCATGATCATAGTCCTCAAACACGAAAATCGCCGCACCTTCGCCCTGCACCATACCGTTGCGATTGGCGGAGAACGGGCGACAAGCATCGCGCGACATAACACGCAGCCCCTCCCATGCCTTGATGCCGCCAAAGCACAGCATGGATTCAGAGCCGCCCGTGATCATCACCGGTGCCTGACCGCTGCGCACCAGATTAAACGCCTGCCCCATCGCGTGATTTGACGACGCACAAGCGCTGGCGACGGTGAAACTGGGTCCGCACAGATGATGCACGATTGATAGATGGCTGGCAGCGGCGTTGTTCATCAGGCGCGGAACCACGAATGGGTGCACGCGATTTTTGCCCTGCTCGTAAACCGCGCGGTAATTCTCGTCCTGAGTTTGCAAGCCCCCGCCCGCAGTGCCCAGCACCACACCGGAGTTTTCTGCCAGCGCGCCGGTGAAAATCAGACCCGATTGCGAGATCGCTTCGCGCGCGGCAAACAGCGCGAGCTGGGTGAAGCGATCATAAAGCGAGATTTCCTGACGACTAAAGTGATCCTCTCCGCGAAATCCGTTGATCTGGCCACCGATTTTAACCGACAACCGCTCCACATCGGGAAAGGAAAGCGGGCCGATGCCAAGCCGACCTTCGCGAAACCCGGCCAGCGTGTCGGGGACATTTTGGCCAAGCGCGTTGATAGTGCCCTGCCCGGTGATGACGACACGTTTCATCCGTCAACCAGCGAGGCCTTTTGCGCGATGAGGTGTTCAACACCGCTGATCATCGACTCGATGCTCGACAGATCAAACGCGCTGTTGTCGGATTGGCCGGAGTCAAATGGGACCGAAATGTCAAACTGCTCCTCAATCGCGAAGATCGTCTCGACAAGGCCGAGCGAGTCGATGCCGAGACTCTCCATCGAGGCGGCGATGTTGATATCAGAAACATCCAGAACAGCTTGTTCTGCAACGATTTTTAGAACTTTCTGGCGTATTGACTTCATGGCGACACACCCCCAAGTAATCTCTGCGCCTGATTACGAGTTTTCGTTACGATTTGAAACCTGTTTCTCAAGTTTTTCGACCCGCGCGACAAGACGTGGTAGGCGGCGCAGGGCCTTGTAGCTGTCGATATTTTGCTGCATTTTCGTCGCAGGATAGCCCATCATCACCCGGCCCGCAGGCACATTTGACAAGATTGCCGTGGCTCCGGCGGCGATAACGTCATCGCCAATCACCAGATGATCGCCAACCCCGGCCTGCCCACCAAGCACCACCCGATCCCCCAAGACCGACGAGCCAGCAATGGCAACATGGGCGCAGAGCAAGCAATCCTGACCGAGGCGCACATTATGACCGACTTGGACGTGATTGTCGATTTTGGTGCCTCGCCCGATGACAGTGTCGGCCACCGTCCCTTTGTCGATGGTCGCCGCCGCACCGATCTCTACATCGTCACCGATCTTGACCGAAGCGGTCGAAGCGATGCGATGATAAACCTGCGCTTGGTGGGGCTGGCTCACAGAAAAACTGTTGCGCGCCTCCTCGGTGGCGGAGGGTTCGGGGGTGACAAAGGAAAACCCATCACTGCCGATCACGGCGTTATAATGGGCGACGAAACGCTCGCCAATCTCGACCCCCGAGCCGATACGCACACCACAATAGATCAGGGCATCCGCGCCGATTTTGGTATCCTCGGCGATGGCGACATGGGAGAGGATACACGCGTTTGCTCCGATGCGCGCACGCGCACCGATGGTTACAAACGGGCCAATCGCGGCGTGTTCGCCGATTTCTGCGGTCGGGTCCACATAGGCGAGCGGGTGAATTCCCGGCCCAAGATCGGGCGCGCGCGCGAATTTTGCGGTGATCCCGGCCATGGCAAACCGGGGCCGCGCAACGAAAATCGCCGCCCTCAGCCCCATTGCACGCCAATCAGCGCCCATCCACAACACGGCAGCACGAGCCTTCCCCTTGGCGAGGGCTTGGGCATATGATTTATCCATCGCCAACGCCAAATCATCAGGACCAGCGCTGGCTGGCTCTGCCGCTCGGCGTATGATCAAGTCGCCCTGCCCCGCCGTCTCGGCACCTAGAGCTTCTGCGATTTCAGCTACTGTCATATTCATCAAAAAGCCCTCCAGAAACGAGCAGTATAGGCAGTTCTACCCGTGAAGTTCGCTCGTGACCACCTTGCAGATAATTCATGCAATTTTAGGCAAATTTGGCGCGAATTGTCTGTTGAATTACGCCTGCGAAATGTGGCGAGTGGAATTTGACAGCGCCGATATCGGGTTTTTGGCATGACATAAGGAAACGGGTCAGCAAAGCCGCTGATTTACATCGAGTTTTAGACATAAAATCGGCACATAAACAAAGTATTTACCTATTGGGACTACATTTCCTCTAATTGGCAAAAAATGGCCGATAAAACGCCGTTGATAAATTGTTTCCAAACTTCCCCTTGGATGACGATTCGTTTTGTGGCATTAAT
>CAYPUW010000268.1:0-3571 GCA_964413925.1 uncultured Rhodobacter sp.
CCACCTTGTTCGCCTCGCCGCCGGTGACGCCGTAGAGATTGGGCGTTCCGGGCTTGGCCGAGAAGTCGTCCATCTCGTCGTTGAGCAGGAAGCCGGCGCCGCGGACGACGATCCCGCTGCCGTAGGCGGCGTTGAGCGTCACCGTGTTCGCGATCGCCATCCCGTTCGCATCGACGATGCTGAAGTGCGCGGTGTTCCCGCCGACCGGCTCCGGGGCGGCGAGTCCGGGGGCGACGGCCTCGGGGGCGGTCCGTCGCTCGAGCCGGATTTCGTCCGCGCGGCGGGCGAGGTAGGCCGGGTCGAGCAGTCGGGCGATCGGAACGTCGAAGAAAGCCGGATCGCCGAGATAGCGCGACCGGTCGGCGAAGACACGTTTCTCGATCTCGGCGACCAGGTGCACGTGCCGCGGCGAGTGGAACTCGGGGCGCTCGAAGCGATCGAACATCCCGAGCAGCAAACCGCTCGGCATCGGGAACCACATGGTCGGACGGGGCCACCAACATCATCGCGTCGGGGTCTTTTTTCAGCAACCAAAGCGCTGCTGCCAAAACTGCGGGGGCGGTGTTGCGCCCTTCAGGCTCGATCATCACCACCGCCGGATCAATGCCGATCTCAGCCAGTTGTTCGGCCACGATAAAGCGAAAATCCGCGTTGGTCAGAATGATTGGCGCGGCAAAAGAGGTCCCCGACAGCCGTTGCGCCGAGGCTTGAAACAGGCTCTCGTCGCCCATCAGTCGCGCGAATTGTTTGGGATAGCTTTTGCGCGATAACGGCCAAAGCCGCGTGCCGGAGCCTCCACAAAGAATAACCGGATAAATCATGCGACTGCCCTGAACCCTGTTTTTAAATGTTTTGTTGCGTAGCTTGTAACGCAATTCTACGCAGGAAAAAGTGGCAAATTTATGTAAATTTGACGCCTCATTGCTGCGACCCTCCAGTTATTGCGGTTTCCAACCTGAATATTTCCCGCGCGTCACAGCCATTGCCTTTCGCCGAATTCCACTATTTACTCAGCACCGCAACCTGCTCAACTGGTTGGATTTTTGAAATTTCGGGGGTCATGATGAACGAGTACGCGATTATATGGGAGTGGACGGCGTTTGCTGTGCGTTGGGTGCATGTGATCACAGCAATCGCGTGGATCGGGTCGTCGTTTTACTTCATCGCGCTTGATCTCGGTCTGCGCCGCCGTGAGGGAATGCCTGCCAAAGCTCATGGCGAAGAGTGGCAGGTTCATGGCGGTGGATTTTACCATATTCAGAAATATTTGGTTGCTCCTGATGTTATGCCGGAGCATTTGACGTGGTTTAAGTGGGAAAGTTACGTCACTTGGATGTCCGGTGTGGCAATGATGTCACTGGTTTACTATGCCGGAGCGGACTTGTTTTTGGTTGATCCCAACGTTTGGGATGTCAGCACGCCGGTGGCGATTGGTGCGTCGATCGGCTCTATCGCGGTGGGGTGGTTGGCCTATGACCGGATATGCAAAAGCAAGTTTGGCGACAATAACACCCGGCTGATGGTGCTGCTTTACATCATCCTCGTCGGCATGGCTTGGGCCTATACGCATATGTTCACAGGCCGCGCTTCGTTTTTGCATTTGGGGGCGTTCACGGCCACCATTATGACCGCCAATGTGTTCTTTATCATCATCCCTAATCAGCGAGTTGTCGTGGCCGACCTGATTGCCGGTCGCACGCCCGATCCCAAATATGGAAAAATTGCCAAGCAGCGCTCTACCCACAACAACTACTTGACCTTGCCAGTTATTTTCCTAATGTTATCAACGCATTACCCCTTGGCCTTCGCAACCGAGTTTAACTGGATTATTGCCAGCTTGGTGTTCCTGATGGGGGTCACAATCCGACATTATTTCAACACGATCCACGCGAGAAAAGGCAATCCGCGTTGGACATGGCTGGCAACGGCGCTGTTGTTTATTGTGGTGATGTGGCTGTCCACGGTGCCGAAAATTCTCACCGGATCGAGCGATGAACAGAAGGTCAAATTGTCGGCATTTTCAACCAAACTTGCGGCTGCCGATAATTTTTCCGACGTGAGCGACGTGATTTTGGGCCGCTGTTCCATGTGCCATTCGTCTGATCCGAGCTATGACGGAATTTACCAAGCGCCCAAAGGTGTGTTGCTTGAAACCGGACCAGAAATCGCTGCGCGCGCACGGCAAATTTATTTGCAAGCCGGTCGATCACATGCGATGCCTCCTGCTAATGTGTCATATATGGAACAGAGCGAACGAGACCTGATCGTTGCGTGGTTCGAAAAGGCGGCGTCAGAATAAGTCTGCTCCTGCTTTGACAGTCGTATGAGGTCTTAACCGTTTGAAATATATAATAAACCTTATCCTTCGGACTTCGGTTACGCGGCCCATACTCTCGTTTGTGGTGATCGGGTTTCTTGCCGTTGCCGCTGCGGTCGGGGTTTTGCGTATTCAATATGAGGACGGGCTGAAGACCCTGTTTTCGTCGGAAAGTCCGGCGTTTCAGGATTACAAAGCGCAGGCCAAAAGCTTTACCCAGAACGAGACCAATATCGCCGTGTTGGTCGAGACCAAGAACGGGTTTAACAGCGCCTCTTTGGCGGAGTTACAGGATTTTATCCTTGAAGTTCAGTTCGTTGAGGGAATAACCGCTATACGTTCAATTTTTAGTCTACGTCGGTTTGACGAGGCAAGCGGGAGCTTTTCTCCCCTACTCCCGAGCGATCTTGGCGACAAGAAGGCGCTTGATGCCGCGCTTAAATCCGCCTCTGGCGAGGGGTCCACGGCACCGGGCATGATCTCGGCTGATCTCAAGCAGACTGTGGTAATTTTGTCGATCAGTCCGAAGATGTCCGAGATCGGTGGGACCGCTAAAATTTTGTACAATTTGTACAAATTGACCCATGGTTTTGTACAAAACGTACGTTTTGAATCCGGCGGTCTGAAATTCGGCATTACCGGCCTCCTGTCGGTGCGCGCGAGCATCATCAAGGGGCTGAAAACCGATCAGATGCGGATCAATCTGCTGGGTGCGGTGCTCGGTTTCATCGTCTCGCTGATCGCATTTCGCAGCTTTTGGGTCGCCGCCGTCAACACAATTACCCCCGTGGCCGCCCTGCTGTTTTCGCTTGGCGCATTTGGCTGGCTGGGGATGCCGATCAACGTTTTGACCAACGCGCTGCCGGTGCTGATTTTGGTGCTGGCAAGCTCGGACAGCATCCACATTACCTACGAGATCCGGCGGCGGCTTGGACTTGGCGAGGGCGAGCTTGAGGCGATTAAAAACACCATGCGCGAGATGGCCTCGCCCTCGATCCTGACCTCGCTGACTACTATACTGGCGTTTTCCAGCCTGTTTTATTCGCAATCGCCGATCATCCGCGATCTGGCGTTGGCAGGGGCGTCAGGCGTGTTCATCGCGTTGGTGGTGGTGCTGTTTTTGCATCCGCTGGTGTTTGTGATCGCGATGCGGGTGCCGATCATTCGTCGATCTTTACCGAGCGCGCCGAAGTCGCGCCAAGCAGTCAATACCGGCGGAATTTTTCGGGTTATCATCCGTCACAGCCGGTCGAT
>CAYPUW010000269.1:0-3567 GCA_964413925.1 uncultured Rhodobacter sp.
CCCCGCCTACACACTTTCCAGGCGTGCGCCTTCGACCACTCGGCCACCTGTCCGTTGGAGGGGGGTTTAACCTAGCCTGCGGTGTGAGTGCAAGTGTTAAGCCGAGCATTGAAATGAGTTTTTCGCGGTGGTCAGATGTCGATTGGTCCGCGAAAAACCGGCGTTTAGGGCTTGTCTTTGACCGCCTTGCCAATCGCCGCTCCAAGGTCGTCGATGTTTCGCAAATTTACGTCTCGCTGAGCGAAGGGGATTTCGATGCCTTCGGCGCGAAAACGGCGGAAAATCTCATAGTTCATGTCCGATCTGGCGCTCAGCACCCAGTTCACATCTTTCAGGATCGCGCGGATTTCAAAGTTGAGCGCATCCGCCCCGAACCCCAGGAAAACCACGCTGACATTGAAGCGGTGATCAACCATTTCGTGGCTTTCGGCGATCTCGGTCAGGATGGTGCGAACCTGATCCGGGTCGCTGTCATAGGCGACACCGATTGGCACTTTGACCCGTCCGTTCATGCTGGAATGGGTCCAGTTGGTGACCGTACCCGAGATAAAATCGGCGTTTGGCACCACCACCGTGGCGCGATCAAAGGTCTCGATTTCGGTCGAGCGCACCGAGATTTTGCGCACATAACCCGAATAGGGGCCAACCTCGATCCAGTCGCCCTCCTTGATCGGGCGCTCGACCAGCAAAATAATGCCCGACACGAAATTGGACACGATCGCCTGAAGGCCAAACCCGATCCCGACCGACAACGCTCCGGCAACGATGGCGAGGCTTGAGAGGTCGAGACCGGCCGAAGTTATCGCCGCCAATGCCGCCAGAAATAGCCCCAAATACCCGGTGCCGCTAAGGATAGCATTGCGCCCTCCCGCGTCGAGTTTGGTGCGGGGCAACACCGATGTTCTAAGCGTGCTTTGCAACAATCGAGTGGCCGTATAACCGATGGCGAAAACGATGGCGAAGGTCAGAAAATCGGTGATGGAAATGCGGCGATTGCCGAACTGGAACCCGTCGCTGACCACCGACCATGCCTCGCGTAGATCCGACACCCGCGCGCCCCATATAAGGGCGAGGATCGGGATCGACACAAGTATCAGGGTCAGCCCAAGCGCTACCGGCACAAGGGTTGCTGGCTTTTCCGGGGCTTCTTGGCCGGGGTCATCTTCGGTGGCCGAACGGGTCAGACTATCGGCGATATCGAGTAGGAACCGGAACGCTACATTGGCAGTTCCAAACAACGCCAATGTCTTGATGGCCGGAAAGATCAACGAACTTGCCGCGTCGAAATAGCCGACCGCAGCTAGAACCGGACCGATAACGCCGAGGGTGATGATCACGCGCGTAATCAGGCCGTAAATGCGATCTTGCAGCGAGTTTTCGTCGTCCTCCCCGCGTGATCGGCCAATTTTTTCATGCAGCAGCAATCCCATTCGCACCAGCAAATAGCCGCCCAAGACAAATACCGGAAACAGCAACACCGCGCGGGTCTGAGTACTCAGACCAGCCTCGACCACGATATGGTTGAGCGCAAAACCAACCGCCAACACCCAACCCATAACGGCGGTCAGTCGAGCGCCCGAGTTTTGGGCCGCTTCGGAAAGATCCAAAAAGCTGGGTGGGGTCTCGTCATCGACAAAAAGCACATGTGACAACCACAGCGCGCCAAAGACATAGGCCCCGATCAGTGGCAATGTTGACAGCAACATCTCGCCGCGCAAACCAAGCAACCCAGTCAGTTCTGCCGCCCGCACAATCAGCCAAATACCGGCCAGTGGCACAATCACTTGTGTGGTCGAAAACAGCAGGCTACGGGCTTCTTTGACCGCTGACCCACTGCGACGCGTAACCAGACCAAATCCCGCCAGCAACCAGCGTCGTGCGCGCGTCAGCAGGACCAGTCCAATGATCAGTAGACCCAGCAACAAGGGCAATTGTTGACGGGTCTGGACCAGTTGGGCCTCGCTCGACATCGCGTCCGAAATCTCGCTTTTCACCCCATCGGTGAACTCTGCAACAGCAGCAAGCGCGGGGCTCCAGTAAGACGGATTGAGAGGCGAGCCATTGCGGGCATATAAAAGGGTGGTCTGGCGTATACGAATGATGGCATCAAGCTCATTGATCAGGCCGTCCGCACGTTGATACGCCTCTTGAGCGGCCAGAACCGGCGCGCGGGCTTTGGCCAATTGGCTGTTCAAGGCGGCGCGACGGACCGCCAGCTTTGGGTCTTCGCTGACACCATCGGCAGGGGCTGTCCCCAAAGCGGCGATTTGGCTTTGAAGCGTTTTTATTCGCGCCTGATTGACGTCTTTTTGATCAAGAGCCTGCGAGCGAAACTGGGCCAAAGTCGCGCGCAGCGTCTCCATCGCCGGGGTCGAAGCGACGGCATCCTTGATAATTCCCTCAGCCCGGGTTGCCGTGGTCTGCCACAGTGCCGTATCAAACCCGGTCTTGGCCGCATCCTGCGCGAAAGCCGGAAGACTTAGCGAGATTAGAACCACGAAAAGGCATGACAAGCGGCTGATAAAATGGCGCATTTTCAAGCCTGCTCAAAGACAGAAGGTAAATCGTCAACTTCGGGTTCCAACCAACCCGGCACCGGCAAATCCTTGGAGCGCAGGAATTTCGGGTTGAACAGCTTGCTCTGATAACGCGTGCCAAAATCGCACAGCATGGTGACGATCCGATGCCCCGGACCCATTTCGCGGGCCATACGAATGGCTCCGGCGAGGTTGACGCCGGACGAGCCGCCAACACAGAGACCTTCGTGTTCAAGCAGGTCAAACACCAAGGGAATGGACTCCGTATCGGGGATGGAGAACGGCATATCGACCTCCAGCCCAACCAGATTTTTAGTGATTCTCCCCTGCCCGATCCCTTCGGTGATCGAACCACCTTCGGATTTCAGGCTGCCATTGACGTAGTAGTTGTAAAGTGCTGATCCAAACGGGTCGGCGAGACCGATTTTGACGGATTTTGAGCGAGCGCGCAACCCTTCGGCGACACCGGCCAGCGTGCCGCCCGAGCCAACCGAACAGATAAAACCGTCAAGTTTGCCGCCGGTTTGCTCCCAGATTTCGGGGGCGGTCGTGTCCACATGGGCCTGCCGATTGGCGACATTGTCAAACTGGTTGGCCCAGATCGCACCATGCGGCTCGGTTTTAGCGAGCGCTTTAGCCAAACGCTCGGAATAGCGTATATAGTTGTTGGGGTTTTTGTAAGGAGCGGCGGGAACCTGAACCAGTTTGGCACCTGCCAGACGGATCATGTCCTTTTTCTCCTGACTTTGGGTCTCGGGAATGACGATGACCGAGCGAAACCCCAGCGAGGCTGCGACCAGCGCGATGCCGATGCCGGTATTGCCCGCCGTCCCCTCAACGATGGTGCCGCCGGGACGCAGCTCGCCCGTGGCGATGGCTTCACGGATAATTGACAGCGCTGCGCGATCCTTGACCGATTGGCCGGGGTTCATAAACTCGGCCTTGGCGAGGATTTCGCAGCCGGTAAGTTCGGACGCTTGGCGCATTTTAATCAATGGTGTATGGCCGATAGCGGTCTGAAGATCGTCAT
>CAYPUW010000270.1:0-3558 GCA_964413925.1 uncultured Rhodobacter sp.
GTCAAAGGCATCGCCATTTGGCGCTTGCCGTTTGTCAAAATCCCATAAAAACAAGCGCTTAACCTTGACGTCAATTCTGGTGGTCACCGGCTTATTCGTGACCACACAGCTTTGAACGACCGTGGCCCCCAATGTGCCTTCGAGCGCCCAATCCTTGCGATCTTGAGGGCGAACAACGCCGGAAAACTTCAATTTTCGAATGCCGGAAATGCCCAGAAAAGTGGCAAAAGACGCACGAGCATTGGCGTCGGGCGTTATTTCAAACGTGTTTGGCGAGCTGTCGGACAATGAGGCGACAAGCATGGTCTCCAACGGCAGACCAGTCTCTGGATCGGGCTTTGGCGTTATTTTTGACATATTTTGCAACCTCCGCCATTAATATCTTCAAACAGTTTCAACATTCTTGCTTGTTTTGCATGTGTTCGATATGCCGACAAGTAACTAATGAACATTGGTCGCGGGGATAAAATGGCGAAAACGAAGCTACGGTTGCATCCAGGTATCAGCATTTTGCTCCTCACCTTTTTGGTTGGATGTGCGGCGACGTTCTCGAATCACGGCTATGCCCCCACCGATAGCGAGCTTAAGTCGATTGTGGTTGGGGTTGATGATCGCGCGGCGGTCGAGAAAACCATTGGTCGTCCGGCCAGCACCGGCATGTTGAAAGACAGCGGCTGGTATTATGTCTCGACCAAAGTGCGGCATTTTTCCTATAAAGAGGCCAAAATCGTTGATCGCCAACTTGTTGCCATAAGTTTCAACAAGCGCGGCATTGTGGAAAATGTCGAGCGCTTTACCCTTGCCGATGGCCGGGTTGTCGCGCTTAGTCGCCGGGTTACCAAGACCGGCATCAAGGGTGTTTCGTTTATCGGGCAGATGCTAGGCAATCTTGGTCGGGTGAATTTGGCAGAGCAGCTTTAAGGCTTTGGGTCTCAGTCCGATTTTTTGAACGCCAGCGTCACGCCGTTGATACAATAGCGCAGGCCGGTTGGCTTTGGACCATCGTCAAAAACATGTCCCAGATGAGCATTGCAGGTGCTGCAATGGACCTCGGTGCGGCGCATAAACCAGCGAGTATCGGTTTTCTGACCGAGTGTTTCGCCCGAAATTGGCGCGAAAAAAGACGGCCAACCGCTGCCGCTGTCAAACTTCGCGCCACTGTCAAACAGCGCGCTGCCGCAGCAAACGCATTGGAAAACGCCCGCCTGATCTGGGAAGGTTTCATGCGAAAAAGCGGGCTCCGTTGCGCCTTCGCGCGCGACCTTATAGGCAAGCTCAGACAGTTGGTCGCGCCATTCCTCGGGGGATTTGTCAATTTTTTTGGTCATAATAGCACCGCCTTTGTCTCTTCTATTGCCAGATGGTATTCACGTCGACAAGTCGGGCAAACCCAAGTGCTGCGCGCGGTCTCACGGCGGATTTTGTCGTTTTCGCCGCGCCGCGATTGTGGCACAAACCTACCTGAGGTTTGAAAAACCCGCAATCGGGTTGAAAAGGCAGCAGAATGCAAGCCCTTGTCAAAGGTAAATATGTGCTGCGCGTCGCAACGCAGCAAAGCGAAATCAGGGCCGCGCAAGAGCTGCGGTTTTCAAGCTTTCGCGCCGGTCAGTCGGGCGAGATGATTGATCGGGATCGGTTTGACGACACTTGCCAGCACGTCCTGATCCACCATGCGCAAACCAATGAGCTGGTTTGTTGTTTTCGGATGATGAGCCTGTCTCGCGGTCAAGACATCGACCAAAGCTATTCTGCGCAGTTTTATGATCTGTCGGCCCTGAAAAGCTTTCCGGCCCCGATGCTTGAAATTGGGCGATTTTGCATAAAAAATGGGCGAAGTGATCCCGATATCGTGCGCCTTGCGTGGTCGGCTTTGACGGGGTTTGTTGATAAAAACAAGGTTGGGCTGTTGTTCGGCTGTTCGTCATTTACGGGGATGAACGCTGCAAAATATCGCGTGGCTTTTGGATATCTTCACCAGAACCACCTCGCGCCAACAGGCTTGGCCCCGCTGCGCAAAGCGCAAGATATTATCCCTCTCTACGCTGAAGGCCATATGGCGGATCAATATAAATTAAACAATAACAATATGATACCACCTCTTCTTCGTGCATATTTGTCAATGGGAGGGTGGGTTTCTGACCATGCCGTCGTCGACAGAGATCTTGACAGCCTGCATGTATTTACTGGATTGATAGTGAGGTCCGTTCCCCGTTCGCGCGCCCAATCGCTGCGGTCGCTGAACGCTCCGCTCAAATCTTGAGGGTGCAAGTTGTTGAACGACGCGGGCAACCGCTCTAGGATTGGCGAATGAAACCTCGCGCGAATATTCCGAAAATTGGTCTGAGCATTGGATTGTTGCTTGTGGGCAGTTTTGTTCTGAACGGGTGCAAATTGACGTTACTAAAGCGCCGAATTAGCCAAAAACCGCCGCAGATCGAGCAATGTGACCCGGAAAAGACGGTTTGTGTGCAGGTGCAGACGCCGACCGAGGACACGATGCGTCCGGTTTATCGCGCCAAATCTCCGCCAACCGGGCCAGGATTGGTTGAGGGGGTTGAGGCCGCCGTGCTTGATCAGACGACCAATTTACAAAAAGAGCAGGCCTTGTCTGTAAGCGATCAGCCTGCTGAAAACGAAATCGGTAAAACTATCGCCGCCCTTGGAGTGGTGTCAGAGCAGGGATTTTGGCTGAAAACTTCGCTCGTCGTGATCAAGACAGAGGGGCGGGTCGTTTGGGCCGCCAATGGCAACAGCGTTAATGTGACGTTAATTCCCAAGCCCGGAGTGGCGAGTTCCGGTAGCCAATTGTCACTGGCAGCAATGCGTGCTTTGGGTATTCCGCTGACAGCGCTGACCGAGCTGATCGTTTTTCAATAACAGGACCAAACTATGATTAACCGCAGGATTTTTGACAAACCCGCCGACTGGCAGACCTTGAGGGACGAGTTTCGCTGGAACGTACCCAAGCACTTTAATATCGCGACGGCTTGCTGTGACAGTTGGGCTGCCGCGAAGCCGAATAAAGTCGCCATCATCCATGTGGAGCAGGATGGGACGACGAAAACCGTTTCCTTTCAACAGCTTCGTGCGGCCTCTAACAGTCTGGCTAATGGCTTTCGCGCGCTAGGGATGCAAAAAGGTGATCGCTGTGCGGTTTTGTTGGCGCAGTCACCAGAGGTCATGATCACCCATTTCGCCTGCCACAAGCTCGGCATGATCTCGTTGCCATTGTTCACTCTTTTTGGCGCGGATGCGCTTGAGTATCGTCTGTCAGATTCAGGCGCGCGCGTGGTTGTGACCGATCAGGAAAATGTTCATAAAATTTTAGACATAAAAGATAGCCTCCCAGCGCTTGAGCATATTTATGTGGTGGGTCGCGCAGGGCATGATACTAGCGATTTTTGGCTTGAAATTGCTCAAGGTTCTGAAACCCTTACCCCTGTTGATACCCTTAGCACTGATCCGGCGATCATTATTTACACCTCTGGCACGACCGGCCCTCCCAAAGGTGCGCTTCATGCCCATGAATTTTTGCTGGGTCATTTGCCTGCGGTGGAG
>CAYPUW010000271.1:0-3537 GCA_964413925.1 uncultured Rhodobacter sp.
GGAACGAGCATTGTTCCTATAAGTCGTCCAAAAAATGGCTGCGCACCCTGCCCACAACCGGCCCGCAAGTGATCTGTGGTCCCGGCGAGAACGCAGGCATTGTTGATATTGGTGCCGACGAAAACGGGGTCGGGCAATGCGTAGTTTTCAAGATGGAGAGCCATAATCACCCCTCTTATATCGAGCCGTTTCAAGGCGCTGGCACCGGCATGGGCGGCATCCTGCGCGATGTCTTCACCATGGGTGCGCGGCCCATTGCGGCAATGAACGCGCTGAGTTTTGGCGAGATCGCGCACCCAAAAACCAAGTCGCTGGTGAACGGCGTCGTGGCCGGAATCGGCGGTTACGGCAATTGCTTTGGCGTGCCGACCGTTGGCGGCGAGTTGCGGTTTGACGCGGCTTATAACGGCAATTGTCTGGTTAACGCTTTTGCGGCAGGGCTGGCCGATACCGACAAGATTTTCTATTCGGCGGCGTCGGGGGTCGGCATGCCGGTGGTCTATCTCGGGGCCAAAACCGGACGTGACGGGGTTGGTGGCGCGACGATGGCGTCGGCTGAATTTGACGACACGATTGAAGAAAAGCGCCCCACGGTGCAGGTTGGCGATCCGTTCACCGAAAAGCGGCTGATGGAGGCCACGCTCGAGCTGATGGCCACGGGGGCGGTGATTTCGATACAGGATATGGGGGCCGCTGGGCTCACATGTTCGGCGGTGGAAATGGGCGACAAGGGCGATCTTGGCGTCGCACTTGACCTTGATCTGGTGCCGGTGCGCGAAGAGCACATGACCGCCTATGAGATGATGCTGTCAGAGAGCCAAGAGCGTATGTTGATGGTTCTGAACCCCGCGCTTGAGGTCGAGGCGAAAGCCGTGTTTGACAAATGGGATCTCGATTTCGCAATCGTCGGCGAGACCATTGCCGAGGATAGGTTCATCGTGCGTCATCGCGGCGAGATCATGGCCGATTTACCACTCAAGGCGCTGTCTGGTTCGGCCCCGGAATATGACCGCCCGTGGAATGAAACCCCAAAGGCTGCGCCGGTCGGCGCGATTGACGAGGCCGATCCGCTCAACGCACTACTCGCGCTCATTGGTCGCCCGAATTTCGCCTCGCGCGCGTGGGTTTACGAGCAATATGACACCATGGTCATGGCCGATACCCTGCGCCAACCCGGCGGCGACGCAGGCGTTGTGCGGGTTCACGGCAGCCAAAAAGCGCTGGCATTTACCTCCGACGTGACCCCGCGATATTGCCACGCCAACCCGTTTGAAGGCGGCAAACAAGCGGTGGCCGAGGCCTATCGCAACCTTTGCGCCACCGGGGCCAAGCCTTTGGCAACGACCGACAATCTCAACTTTGGCAACCCCGAAAAACCCGAGATTATGGGCCAGTTCGTCGGTTGCATCAAGGGCATTGCAGCCGCAGTCGATGCCTTGGACATGCCGATCGTGTCGGGCAATGTGTCGCTTTATAACGAGACCGACGGCGTGGCCATTCTGCCGACCCCGACCATTGGCGCGGTCGGCTTGCTTGACACGCCAGCGCAGATGATTGCCACCGCTCCAAATGACGGCGACAGCTTGGTTTTGATCGGCGAAACTCGCGGTCACATGGGCCAATCCGCCTATCTAGCCGAGCTGTTTGGCCGGTGCGAGGGCGACGCGCCGCCGGTTGATTTGGCACATGAAAAAGCCGCTGGAGAGTTCGTGCGACAGGCCAAATCTCAAGACCTGATCACCGCCGCCCATGATCTTTCCGACGGCGGTTTGGCTATCGCGGCACTGGAAATGGCCTTCGCTGCCGACCTTGGCATCACCCTGTCAGAGGGCGATATCGCGTGGTTTTTCGCCGAGGATCAGGGGCGTTATTTGCTGGCAACCACCTGTCCCGACCAGCTTATCGCGTCCGCCCGAACCGCAGGCCTCACCGCCGCAACCATCGGCACGGTTCAGGGCCACGCGGTCACGCTCGGGCAACATAACTTGCCGCTTAAAGACCTGCGCGCCGCCTATCGTCGTGGTCTTGCTGATGTGCTTGATTGAGGGCCGAACCTGCGACCAATAGCCTACAAAATCACTCGACTACCTCTTGCGCCGCTCAAAGATGGCGTTTACATCTTGCAACAGTTCTAACACGGGAAAACTTAGATGGCGATTGAAGTGCGTGAAATTGAACAGCTGATCCGGGACCGGTTTCCGACCGCTAAAATAACCATCACCGACCTTGCGGGCGACGGAAAACACTATGCCGCCGAGGTAATCGCCGAGGAGTTTCGTGGCCAAAACCGTGTCCAACAACAACGCGCGGTTTATGCCGCACTCAAAGGTAAAATGGACGGCGCGCATGGCGATTTACACGCGCTTGCCCTCACCACAAAATCACCGGAGTAGATGATATGACCAATCCAGCCCACGACACAATCAGCCAGACCGTCACCGAAAACGACGTGGTTTTGTTCATGAAAGGCACAGCCTCGATGCCGCAATGTGGCTTTTCCAGCCGCGTGGCCGGCGTTCTCAACTACATGCAGGTCGCCTATAAAGACGTGGATGTTTTGGCCGACGAGGGCGTTCGTCAGGGCATCAAGGATTTCTCCGACTGGCCGACAATCCCGCAGCTTTACGTCAAGGGAGAGTTCGTTGGCGGCTGTGATATCATCACCGAAATGATGCTGTCGGGCGAGCTTGACACGCTTTTGGCCAAAGAGGGCGTCTCGTTTGACAAAGACGCCGCCGACAAAATTCGCGAAGCTAACGGGTAGCCGGGTTTTCACCGGCCTGTACCCGCTTAAATTTCGTAGATCGCGCCGAATTTCTGGTTAAGATAGGCCAGCAACGGCTGTTCGCTGATCGCTTGCCCGGTTGCGCGCTCTACCACCTCGGATGGCTCATAAAGACCGCCAAACTGTTGCAGGTTCTCGCGCAGCCAAGCAATCGCAGGGCCAGTCTCGCCGCGCGAAAGATCGGCGTCAAGCGATGGCACATCGGCGCGAAGTTTGTCGTAAAGCGCGCCTGCGTAGATGTTTCCAAGCGAATACGTTGGGAAATAGCCAAACAATCCGACTGACCAGTGAACGTCCTGTAACACCCCGTTTGAAGGTTTATCGACCGCATAGCCAAAATCGGCCTTGAACTGATCGTTCCACGCCCCCTCCAGATCATCAACCTCCAGAGCGCCGGAAATCAGCGCACGCTCCAGCTTGAAGCGCATTAACACATGCAAATTATATTGGACCTCATCGGCCTCGGTGCGAATGAAACCCCGCCCGACCGCGTTGGCGATCTGGTAAAACACGCGCTCCGAACCAACGCCGAAATCGCCAAACAGATCGCGCATCTGGCCGTAAAGCCAGCCACAAAACGCCTCGCTGCGACCAAGCTGGTTCTCGTAAATCCGGCTCTGACTTTCATGCACCCCCATCGAGACACCTTGCCCGAGCGGCGACAGCAAATAGCCCTGCCGAATGCCCTGCTCATAGCTGGAATGCCCAGTCTCATGAATGGTCGAATAGATACAATTGAACGGATTTCGCAC
>CAYPUW010000272.1:0-3535 GCA_964413925.1 uncultured Rhodobacter sp.
TGCTGCCGAGTTTGTCTATCTCGGTGACGCCGAACTGATAAACCGGCCTGACCCTGCCGCGCCGGATGCCGCCGACAAGTTTTATGAATATCTGTATTTGCGCGACAATCCCGCAGGCGAACACCGCGAGCTTTGGTATCATGAACAGGGGGATCGCGCGTGGCTGGTGGTCACACGCAACACGCTCACCCATGAAATCAGCAATGTTGAGTTGGCGCGCGATGTGGCGTTGAGCCTGGGGAGAGACCGATGAGCCAGATAAACCGGGTTGAGGGTGGTATGACTGACCGCTCAAAAACGTTGGAATTCCGCTTTAATGGGCGCAAATACGATGGATATCAGGGCGACACGCTGGCCTCGGCCCTGTTGGCAAACGGGCAGCGTCTGGTGGGGCGCAGCTTCAAATATCATCGCCCGCGCGGGATATTCACAGCCGGGTCAGAGGAGCCAAATGCACTGGTGCAGTTGCGCCGCGGGGCCTTTCAGGAACCTAATACGCGCGCCACGGTAGCAGAGCTATTTGACGGGCTGGAAGCCACTAGCCAGAACCATCGCGGCTCGCTTGAATTTGACCTGATGGCGGCGGTGGACCTGATGTCACCGTTCCTGTCAGCGGGGTTTTACTACAAGACATTCATGTGGCCAAAAGCGTTTTGGGAAAAGCTTTATGAGCCGATCATTCGCAAATCCGCCGGTCTGGGAAGTCTGTCCATGCGCGAAGACCCGGATGTTTACGACAAGGGTTTTTTGCATTGCGATGTGCTGATTATCGGCGCGGGTCCGGCGGGAGTGTCGGCGGCCCTGAGTGCCGGTCGTGCTGGCGCGCGGGTGATCCTCGCGGATGAGGATTTTGTGCTTGGGGGGCGTCTGAACAGCGAAACATTTGTGGTGGATGGGCAGGCTGGCAGCGACTGGGCCGCGCAAGCTCTGGCCGAGCTTGCATCCTTGCCAAACGTGCGCATTATGGCGCGCACCACGGTTTGGGGGGCGTATGATCATGGGGTTTTCGGGGCATTGGAGCGGTGCACCGACCACTTGGCACAAAGTGCTGGAAAGCCGCGCCAGATATTGTGGCGGGTCACGGCCAAACGCTCCATTCTGGCGGCAGGCGCTACCGAACGACCCATTGCTTTTGGCAATAACGACCGTCCCGGTATCATGCTGGCGGGGGCTGTGCGCGCGTATGTAAACCGTTTTGGGGTGGCACCTGGTAAACGAGTATCGGTGTTTACCAACAATGATGACGGCTGGCGCACGGCAACAGATTTGGCCAAAAAGGGCGTGCGCATTTCGGCCATTGTGGACAGCCGCGATATCGCGCCGCTGGTGTCTTTGCCGGGTGCTGAAATCGTGATGGGCGGGCGTATTGTCGATACGGCAGGGCGCAAAGGGATTAGCACCTTCACGCTTGCAAATGGTCAAAAGATCAAAACCGATTGTCTGGCCGTGTCGGGGGGCTGGAGCCCGAATGTGCATCTGACCTGCCACCAGCGCGGTCGCCCTGAATGGCAAGATGACATCGCTGCTTTTGTGCCCGGTCAGAATTTGCCCACAGGCATGGCGGTTGTCGGTGCCGCTGGTGGTTTGCTGACCCTCGGAGACGCCTTCAGGTCGGGGCATCGGGTCGCCGAAGGGATTGTTCACGACCTTGGCTTTACACTCGCCCGTGCTGCGGCTCCCGTCGCCGATAACGAGGCCAGCGCTGTGTCGGCCTTTTGGCATGTGAGCAAAAGCCGCAAGCGCGCTTGGCTGGATTTCCAGAATGACGTGACCGTCAAGGACGTGAAACTTGCCTATGCGGAAGGCTTCAAATCGGTCGAGCACCTGAAGCGCTATACCACCCTTGGCATGGCCACCGATCAGGGCAAAACCGCAAATATTCCGGCGCTGGCGATCATGGCGGAATGCACCGGCAAAACCATCCCCGAAACCGGCACCACGATCTTTCGCCCGCCCTATACGCCGGTGCCTATCGGTGCGCTGGCGGGGCGCTCGCGCGGCAAGAATTTTCGCCCCTATCGGTTAACGCCAAGTCACAAATGGGCAGAGGAGAACGGGGCGAGGTTTGTCGAGGTTGGCAATTGGCTGCGGGCGCAATGGTATGCGCGCGAGGGCGAAAAAGGCTGGCGTGACAGTGTGGATCGCGAGGTCACGATGACCCGTGATTCCGTCGGTATTTGTGATGTGACGACACTGGGCAAAATCGACATTCAGGGGCGCGATGCGGCGGAATTTCTGAACCGTGTTTACACCAACGCTTTTTTGAAACTCCCTGTGGGCAAGGTCCGTTATGGCCTGATGCTGCGCGAGGATGGCATCGCCTATGATGATGGCACCACCGCGCGGCTGGGGGAAAACCATTATGTGATGACCACCACCACGGCCAATGCCGGACTGGTGTTCCAGCGGTTGGAATTTGCCCGTCAATGTCTGTTTCCCGGGCTTGATGTGCATCTGATCTCCACCACTGACGGTTGGGCGCAATTTGCGATCGCGGGGCCAAATTCCCGCAAGTTGGTGCAAAAGGTGGTGGACGGGTTGGACGTGTCCAACGCGGCATTCCCCTTTATGGCCTGTGCTGAAACCACTGTGTTTGGCGGCACCGGGGCGCGGCTGTTTCGTATCTCGTTTTCTGGCGAGTTGGCCTATGAGGTCGCGGTGCCGGCGCGGTTTGGCAATTCGATGATGCAAGGGTTGATGCAAGCGGGGGCGGAGTTTGATGCCGTGGCTTACGGCACCGAAGCATTGGGCGTGATGCGCATTGAAAAGGGCCATGCGGCGGGCAATGAGCTGAACGGACAGACGACGGCGCTCAATTTGGGGTTGGGAGGGTTTGTGTCCAAAAAGAAAGATTGTATTGGCAAAACCTTGTCCGAACGTGCGGAACTGACCCACGAAGATGTGCTGCACCTTGTTGGCTTTCGACCCGTTGAACGCAGTAAACCTTTGGTGGCGGGGGCGCATTTCATTGCGCAAGGGCAAGAGGAAAACATGCAAAACGACGAGGGTTGGATGTCCTCGGTGGCGTTTTCGCCATCCCTTGGCCACTCAATCGGGCTTGGATTTATCAAACGCGGACAGGAGCGCATGGGTGAAGTGGTGACAGCCTTTAGCCCCGCGCGCGGTGGAAATATTGCGGTCGAGATAGTCTCTCCGCATTTCATTGACCCCGAGGGAGGGCGGCAACGTGGCTGAGTTCAAACTTAGGGCAGAACCGTTTTTGGGCGGGTTTTCACATGATTATGGTGGCGCGGTGGTCAAAGAGATCACAGACCTTTCCCTGATCTCCATCGCCCAGCCCCTGAACGGTCGCGTGGCCCTTACAAAGGCGGTTCAATCCGGTCTTGGCTGTGCGCTCCCGGTGCCGGGCCGCTGTGCTGTGGCAAAAAATGGCAACCTGCGCCTGCTGTGTCTTGGGGGCGACAGCTTTTTGGTGATAAATTCCGGCAGGATGCCTTATGACGATTTGGCGAGCAAACTGGACGGGGCCGGATATATTACGGATCAGTCCGACAACTGGGTCGCTTTGAGGCTT
>CAYPUW010000273.1:0-3530 GCA_964413925.1 uncultured Rhodobacter sp.
ATATCTGACATATCGTGACTTGGAGCCAGAGGGAACAAAACGTGGCCTCTGGTCCGGTTTGACCAATTGGCTGGGTGCGGCAGTGTCGATTTTTCTGGTTTTAGGTTTGGTGACCTGGGGTTATCGGCTGACCATGCGCGATGTGACCGATGTTCCGGTCGTGCGCGCCATGGCTGGCCCGTTTCGCGTGCAACCCGCCGACCCCGGAGGGGCAATCGTCGCGCATCAGGGCTTGGCAGTAAACGAGGTAGAGGCGGAAGGGACGGTTGCAAAACCGGCCAATCTCGTGGTGCTCGCACCGCCCCCTCTCAAGCTTAGCGATCAGGATGTCACCATGGCGCAACTGCGTCCACTGCCGAAAAACCTGACGGATGTTAGCGCGCAGACCAGCAGCATTGACGAAAATACCCTGATTGAAAACGCAATAAAAACCGCCGTTCGCGAGGCCAGTAATGCGCCGCTTGACGCCGCTTCGGTCAGGCTGGCGCGCCTCCCCGGCGTAAAGAAATCCCCTCGCCCCCGTCCACGTATTCGGGTTACATCCTTGAATGCAAACGGAAATACTATCGCCGAAACAGCCAAAAAATTAACCACTTCGCAGGTTGATGTGACGCCGTCCGAGGTCGTTGCTGGAACGAGGCTGGTCCAGTTGGGGGCATTTGATGATCAGGCTTCGGCGATAAAAGAGTGGGACTATATCGTCAAAAAGAACGGCGATCTTATTGGTGGACGCAAGCGCTTTATTCAGAAATCTGAAAGTGGCGGCCGCAATTTTTATCGCCTGCGCATGGTCGGCTTTACCGATCGCGGAGATTCGCGGCGTTTTTGCTCGGCATTGCTGGCGCGCGGAACGCCTTGCATTCCGGTGACGGCCCGTTAGTGGCAAATTATAACACCTCCATTTTCGGCTGTGCCGGGCTGGAATTAAGCGCAAGCGAGCGGGATTTCTTTCGCGATGCCGCCCCTTGGGGCTTTATTCTGTTTGCGCGCAATATCGACACACCCGATCAAATTCGCACGCTCACCTCGGAATTACGCGCGACCGTAGGGCGAAATGCGCCGGTTCTGATCGATCAAGAAGGCGGACGGGTCGCCCGGTTGCAACCGCCCGTTTGGCTGCAATGGTTGCCTGCTCTGGAGCAGATGGAAAAGGTTGCCCCCGAACATGCCGCGCGCTCCATGTGGATACGTTACCGGCTGATCGCGGATGAGTTGCGCGCGCTAGGGATTGACGCAAATTGCGCGCCAATGGTGGATATTCCGACCCCAGACGTTCACCCGATTATCCGCAATCGCTGCTATGGCGATAGCGTTGAGCAGGTGACCTGCGCCGGTCGCGCGGTCGCGGAGGGGCTGCTTGCTGGCGGGGTGCTTCCCGTTGTCAAACACATCCCCGGTCATGGGCGACCGACATCTGACAGCCACGCCGAACTGCCCCATACCGATGCGTCAAAGGCGACGCTGACCGAGACCGATTTCGCCCCTTTTCGCGAGCTTAACCACCTTCCGCTCGCCATGACGGCGCATGTGGTTTATCGCTCGATTGATCCCGATCACTGCGCGACGCAATCCAGACCGATGATCGAGGTGATACGCTCTGAGATCGGGTTTGATGGCGCGCTGATGACCGATGATTTGTCAATGTCCGCCCTTGTTGGCTCGCTTGCGGAGCGCACGCAACGCTCACTTGATGCCGGGTGCGATCTGATCCTGCATTGCAACGGAAATATCGTCGAAATGGCGGAGGTTACGTCCGCGACCCATGCCCCAAACGCCAAAACCACCAAGCGGTTGGAGCGCGCGTTGAGTTTTCGTGCGCCACCAGAGCCGATGGAGCGAGACCAGCTCTTGGCGGAGCTTTCCAAGCTGCTATAATGGCCGCAAATGACCAATGAAGCTGAGTTTGATTCTGAGATGTTGCCAGCCGGTAACGAGATCGCCGCGCGCTTGCAAGCCGAGGCGCTGATCATTGATGTTGACGGTTTTGAAGGTCCGCTTGATCTTTTGTTAACTATGTCGCGCACGCAAAAAGTTGACCTGCGCAAGATTTCGGTCCTGCAACTGGCGGAACAATACCTGTCTTTCATCCAGCGCGCCAAATCTCTGCGCCTTGAACTTGCGGCGGATTATCTGGTGATGGCCGCGTGGATGGCGTTTCTGAAATCCCGCCTGCTGCTGCCGCCTGACCCCACCGACGAAGGCCCGTCGGGCGAAGAACTGGCCGCGCATCTGGCGTTTCAGCTTGAGCGGCTCGAGGCCATGCGCCGCTCCGCTGCCCGGCTGATGGCGCGCGACCGGCTTGGTCGCAACTTTTTCGCGCGCGGCATTCCCGAACAGGTCACCGCCTCGCGCCGGGTTGAATATACGGCAACCTTGCTTGATCTGATGCAGGCCTACGCCCACATCCGCACCAAGGACGATTTTGAGCCGCTCAGCCTGAAACGCGACGCGATTTTCACGATGGAGCAGGCTTTGGAGCGGATGAAAACCTTGATCGGGCACGCTATTGATTGGGGGGACTTATCGCAGTTTTTGCCGGAGGGTTGGACGTCAGAGCCAAAACGCCGCCGCTCGGCTACTGCTGCGACTTTCGCCGCAGCGCTTGAACTTGCCAAACTTGGCCGGGTTGAACTACGCCAATCCGAGGCGTTCGCGCCGATCATGTTAAGGCGAAAAGGGGCTGTGGATGGACATTAAAGCGACAGACAAAGCGACTGGCCAACCCGCGAGCCTGTTTGAAGCGCCGCCCATGGCCGAGCAAGAGCGCATGGTCGAGGCGATCCTGTTTGCCTCGGCAGAGCCGTTGACCCTTCGCCATATAGAGGAACGTTTGCCCCACGGCTCTGACGCCTCCGAGGCGATGGTGCTGTTGCGCAAACGCTATACTGGGCGCGGCGTCTGTGTGATGAAACTCGGCGATGGCTGGGCCTTTCGTACCGCGCCAGATTTGGGGTTTTTGCTGCAAAAAGAACGGGTTGAAACTCGAAAACTCTCACGTGCGGCGATTGAAACGCTGGCCATCATCGCCTATCACCAGCCGGTTTCGCGCGCCGAAATCGAGGAGGTTCGCGGGGTTTCCGTATCACGCGGCACCATCGATTTGTTGATGGAGCTTGACTGGATCAAGCTCGGTCGCCGCCGTATGACACCGGGGCGACCCGTGACATTCGTGGTCACACAAAACTTTTTGAACCATTTCGGGCTGGAAAGCCCACGCGATCTGCCGGGGATCAAAGAACTGCGAGACGCGGGCCTTCTGGACAACCGCCCGCCCCCGGGCGCGATGCCGGGCATTCAGGCCGAAGACCCCGATCAAGGGGATGATTGGCAGCAAGAGGGTCAGGAAGAGATGTTTGAATGACGCGCCGAACTGGCGTGACCTCACTTAGTCAGCGCTCGACGCGGTTATACCCCGCCAATCCCTCGTCGCCGATAAATACTAGAGATAGGCGCAAACAAATTGGTAGTCCCTAGTGGATCGAATCTTACGTTTCGAACCACTAGTTTTTTACTTGATGGATCAAATTATC
>CAYPUW010000274.1:0-3525 GCA_964413925.1 uncultured Rhodobacter sp.
AGAAAGTTGTGGTGATTGGCGGCGGCGACACGGCGATGGATTGCGTGCGCACGGCTGTGCGGCAAGGGGCGACAAGCGTGAAATGCCTCTATCGACGTGATCGCGCCAATATGCCCGGCTCTCAACGTGAAACGCAAAATGCCGAGGAGGAAGGGGTCGAATTTGTTTGGCTGACCTCGCCCAAAGGTTTCAGCGGCGCCGGGCAGGTTACGGGCGTTCGCGTGAGCAAAATGCGTCTTGGCGCGCCTGACGCCACAGGTCGGCAAAGCCCCCAAGAAATTGAAGGCGCGGATTATACCGAAGACGCCGATCTGGTCATCAAGGCGCTTGGATTTGAGCCGGAAGATCTGCCAACGCTTTGGGATCAGCCCGATCTGCCAGTCACTGATTGGGGCACGATCAAGGCCGATTTTCGCACGCACCGAACCTCGATGCACGGAGTTTATGCGGTCGGAGATATCGTCCGTGGTGCCTCGCTTGTGGTTTGGGCCATCGCGGATGGGCGTGATGCGGCGCAGACGATTATCGACGATCTTAACAATGCGGCGGCAATTGCAGCCCAATAAATTCTGGCAAGCGACCCTGACAAAACCAATGTGGAGCGGGAATAATGACGAAATATGATGCAAGCTGGGTGGCTGACCAAGAGGCCGCGCGCGCGCAATTCGCCAAGCTTGGCATGTACCACGAAGAGGACGAGCATTCCTCCTGCGGGGTCGGTTTTGTGGTGTCAATCGACGGTAAAAAGTCGCGCTCGGTGGTTGAAAGCGGCATTCAGGCGTTGAAGGCTGTCTGGCATCGCGGTGCGGTTGATGCGGACGGAAAAACCGGCGATGGTGCCGGGATTCACGTGCAAATTCCCGTGGGATTCGTCTATGACCAAATCCGCCGCACGGGCCATGAGCCGAATAATGACGAACTGATCGCGGTCGGTCAGGTGTTCTTGCCACGCACCGATTTCGCCGCACAAGAGACCTGTCGAACCATTGTCGAGACCGAAGTTTTGCGGATGGGATACTACATTTATGGCTGGCGGCATGTGCCGGTGGACATGACTTGCCTTGGCGAAAAAGCCAACGCGACCCGCCCCGAGATCGAGCAAATTCTGATCAGCAATAACAAAGGTGTAGATGAAGAAACCTTTGAGCGTGAGCTTTATGTGATTCGCCGCAGGATCGAAAAAGCTGCCGGGGCGGCGCATGTGAACGGGCTTTATATCTGCTCGCTGTCGTGTCGGTCGATCATTTATAAGGGCATGATGCTGGCCGAACAGGTTGCGGATTTCTACCCTGATCTGCAGGATGAGCGCTTTATCAGTGCGTTCGCGATTTATCATCAGCGCTATTCCACCAACACATTTCCCCAATGGTGGCTGGCGCAGCCGTTTCGGATGTTGGCGCATAATGGTGAAATTAATACATTAAAAGGCAACCGTAACTGGATGAAATCACACGAGATTCGTATGGCTTCCAGTGCCTTTGGGGATCATGCTGAAGACATAAAACCGATTGTTGCCCAAGGCTCCAGCGACAGTGCTGCACTTGATGCAGTGTTTGAGGTGATGGTGCGCGCCGGGCGAAATGCGCCGATGGCCAAGACCATGTTGGTGCCGGAAAGTTGGTCAAATTCCGTGGTCGAGATGCCGAAAGCTTGGCAAGATATGTACGCCTATTGCAACGCGGTGATGGAGCCGTGGGACGGGCCGGCAGCACTTGCGATGACCGACGGGCGCTGGGTTTGTGCGGGGCTTGATCGCAATGGCTTGCGTCCGATGCGGTATGTGGTCACCCGGGATCGGTTGGTAATTGCTGGCTCGGAAACCGGAATGGTGCCGGTCGATAGCGAGAATGTGGTGGAAAAAGGGGCGCTGGGTCCGGGGCAAATGCTGGCGGTCGATATGGCCGAAGGGCGGCTTTTGCACGACACCGAGATTAAGGACGAACTGGCGGGCGCGCGACCGTTTGGCGAGTGGGTCGGCTCGATTGTGGATCTGGAGGCCGAGACCAGTCAGGTTACCGAAAAGACCATATTCAAGGGGGCCGAGCTTCGCCGCCGTCAAATCTCGGCGGGGTATTCTATCGAGGAGTTGGAGCTGATTTTGCACCCGATGGCGGAGGATTCAAAAGAGGCGATTGCCTCGATGGGTGACGATACACCTTCGGCGGTTCTGTCGGATATGTACCGCCCGCTGAGCCATTTTTTCCGTCAAAACTTCAGTCAAGTCACCAACCCACCGATTGACAGCTTGCGTGAACATCGGGTGATGAGTTTGAAAACCCGGTTTGGGAACCTGAAAAATGTGCTGGACGAGGATAATAACCAGACCGAGATTTTGATGCTGGACAGCCCGTTTGTCTCTAACGCCAAGTTCACGGCGATGGTGCGTCATTTTGGCGATACGGCGGTCGAGATTGATTGTAGTTTTGCGCGAAAAGGAAGGGCTGGTGCGCTGCAACAGGCGCTGGAGAAAATCCGCGCCGAGGCGGAGGATGCGGTTCGTGCCGGTGCCAGCCATCTTATTCTGACCGACCATTACCAAAGTGTTGATCGGGTGCAGATGCCGATGATCTTGGCGACCTCTGCGGTTCATTCGTGGTTAACGCGCAAGGGGCTGCGTACGTTCTGCTCGCTTAATCTGCGCTCCGCTGAATGTATGGATGCGCATTATTTCGCGGTGCTGATCGGCTGTGGTGCGACCACGGTCAACGCTTATCTGGCGCAGGATTCGATTGCGGATCGGGTGGAGCGCGGCTTGCTTGACGGCCCGCTTGATGCGGCGGTCGCCCGATATGCGACGGCGATCAATCAGGGTCTCTTGAAGATCATGTCCAAGATGGGCATCTCGGTTATTTCGTCCTATCGCGGTGGGCTGAATTTCGAGGCGGTTGGGCTTAGCCGCTCGTTGGTGGCCGAGTATTTTCCCGGTATGCACAGCCGGATTTCCGGCATTGGCGTTTGGGGGATTCAGAAGAAAATCTCTAAAATCCACGCCACAGGTTGGACGGGAGCCGCCGATATTTTACCAATTGGCGGCTTTTACAAGTCGCGAAAGTCGGGCGAAAGCCATGCGTGGCAGGCACAAACCATGCATTTATTACAATCAGCCTGTGATCAGGCCTCTTATGATTTATGGCGTCAATATTCCGCGCGAATGCAGGCCAATCCGCCGATTCACCTACGCGATTTGCTTGATATAGTGGCAAAAGCCACGCCGATCCCGCTGGAACAAGTTGAAAGCATCACCTCGATTCGCAAGCGATTCGTCACACCAGGCATGTCGCTGGGCGCACTCTCGCCCGAGGCTCATAAGACGCTAAACGTGGCGATGAACCGAATCGGTGCGAAATCCGACAGCGGCGAAGGCGGCGAAGATCCAGCGCATTTTGTACCTGAACCTAACGGCGATAATCCGAGCGCCAAAATCAAGCAGGTGGCCTCTGGTCGGTTTGGCGTAACGGCGGAATATCTTAATAAAGCGAAGTGATTAATATGGATGCAAGATTGAAAATACCACCAAGTAACAAG
>CAYPUW010000275.1:0-3513 GCA_964413925.1 uncultured Rhodobacter sp.
GGGGTTTTTGCAGGCGCGGCACTCAGCTCTAGCTGGCGGCGGAAATAGACCGGCGAGTACCGGGGATTCCACTTTTTATCTTGCTCTGCATTGGGCTGGATCAACCGCAAGGCCACCGGATCTTTTGGCGGGATTTGCGCCATGTTGCGGCGCGCCATCCCCACGCCAAACCCGAGCAAAATAACAATCGACGCGGCGAAAACACCCCAAGAGGGTCTGCGCGTCACCAGCGGCAAGGCCACGATCATTAGCGTAAGCGCCCCCAACCCGTGCGGCCCGATATAGGCCACAAGCTGGATCAACGGCGTCTCGACCCAGATATAAGCCAGCAAGCCCCACGGAAATCCAGTCAGAACATAAGCGCGCGCCAATTCGGCCAGACCAAGCGTGACCACCAGCGCCAGCAAGCGCCTCTTGGGTCCGGGGGCAAGCAGCGCCGCGCCTAAAAAACCCGCCATCCAAAACAGCGCCAACCCAGTTGACAAAAACAGCAACGCAAACGGTGCCATCCAGCCATCGCGCGCCGCATCCACCATAAAAGGCTCGACAATCCAGAACATCGAGGCGGCGAAATAGCCGGTGCCAACGCGCCAGCCAAACCATGCCGCCGCCTTGGCCCCGTGAGTTTGCTGAAAGAAACGCAAGATGAAATAAAGCGCGATCAAGCTGATTAGCGGCAGCGACCAAGGGCTTTGTCCCACCGCCACCAGCGCGCCCAATATCAGTTGTACAAGCCACCGCTGCCAACGGGCCAGCCCCGCCAGCCAGCGATCAAACCGGGCTAGAATTTGCGTCATTATTTGCTTTTTCACACTATTTTCTTTTTCCCTGCGGCAACACCACACGCAATCGCTTGATCCGGCGGGGATCTGCGTCCATTATCTCAAACTCCACCCCGTTTTGATGTTTGATCACCTCGCCGCGCACCGGCACCCGACCTGTCAGCACGAACACCAAACCGCCCAAGGTTTCGACCTCGTCCTCGTCGATATGCTCCATCAACGACAGCCCGACTTCCGCCTCGAAATCCTCAAGCGGTGTTTTGGCCTGACAGAGATAAACGCCGGGTTTTTCCTCGACCCAGAGCTGGTCCTCCTCGGCGTCATGCTCGTCCTCGATCTCGCCGACAACCTCCTCAATCAAATCCTCAATCGTCACCAGTCCGTCAACGCCGCCATATTCATCAATCACCAGCGCCATATGCAGGCGGTCGGTTTGCATTTTCTGAAACAAAACCCCGATTGGCATCGAGGGTGGGGCGAATAAAAGCGGGCGCAGCATGTCTTTGATCGCCAGATCGCTGTCGTCGCAAGCAAAGCCGTGTTTGAGCGCCAGATCTTTGAGATGCACAAAGCCAAGCGGGCGATCCAACGTCTCGTCAAACACCGGCAGGCGGGTCAAGCCGCTGTCGCGAAACACCGTCACCAACGGCTCAAGCTCGATCTCGACCGGCACGGAGATGATCTCGGCGCGCGGCACGGCCACATCTTGCACGCGCACACGGTTAAGATTGGCCAGCCCGCCAGCACCGGCCAGCGAATGACCGTTGGTTGCGCGCTTGGTCCCGTTCAAGATCGCCGTCCCGTTGGTACGCGGGGGGGGTGTGCCAAATAACCTGCTGAAAAAGCCTTGTTTATGCTCTGTTTGCGCGCGCCGCGCCGCCCCAGAATATTCGCCCGTCTCTTGGCCCGTCTCTTGGCCCGTATCGTCGTTGCTTGTCGAACTGCCGCTTGATAAGCCTTGATGTGTGTCGCCCATTGGCTCCTGTCCAAAAAATTCCGAAACTGCCCGGATGCTGCTAATATGGGTCAGAGATGTTAAGGTTTGCAAGTATAGACACCTCTAAACCCTCCATAAGACACGCATCTTTTTCAAAAACGTGATCGTAACCCAACAGATGCAGGCAGCCATGCACCAGCAAATGGGTCAGATGATCGGCCACGGGTTTGCTCTGCGCTTGGGCTTCGGCCATGCAGGTGTCATAAGCAATCGCCATGTCGCCCAGAAAAACCACCCCGTTCTTGTCGTCACTTTGCGGCCTCGCTGGCGTGTCGCCCGCGCGCGCCGCCCCAAGATCGGTATCAGGCCAAGACAGGATATTGGTCGGCTGCGGTTTGTCGCGGAAATCGCCGTTAAGGGCGCAAATTCGCGCGTCATCACAGGCCAAAAGCGCGATCTCGAAATCCTTGGCCGCCATATCCAGCCGCTCAAGCGTCGCGGCACAAGCGGTTTGGGCCAGCGCCGCAAGGTCCAATTGCTCCCAGCGCGCGTCCTCAAACACCACATCTACAAGTTCAGGCATCGCGCGCGCCGATACTCTCATATGCCTCGATTATTCGCGCAACCATGGGATGACGCACCACGTCGCTGGCCTTGAAACGGGTGAATCCGATACCCTTGACGTCCCGTAAAATACGCTCGGCCTCGATCAGACCGGAGGTTACCCCGCGCGGTAAATCCACCTGCGTCATATCGCCGGTGATCGCCATGCGCGAGCCTTCGCCAAGGCGGGTCAAAAACATCTTCATCTGAACCTGCGTAGCGTTTTGCGCCTCGTCCAGCACCACATAGGCATTTGACAGCGTGCGCCCGCGCATAAACGCCAAGGGGGCGATTTCGATGCGCTTTTCCTCGATCAAACGGCCAAGCTGCTTGGCGGGCAAAAAGTCATTGAGCGCGTCATAAAGCGGCTGCATATATGGGTCGATCTTGTCCTTCATATCGCCGGGCAAAAAGCCCAGCCGCTCTCCCGCCTCAACAGCAGGGCGCGACAGGATGATCCGGTCCACATGCCCGTCAAGAAACATCGACACCGCAACAGCAACCGCCAGATAGGTCTTGCCGGTGCCGGCAGGACCAAGGCCAAACACCAGCTCATGATCAAACAGCGCGCGCAGATAATTGGCCTGAGCGGGCGTGCGCGGTTGCACCGATTTCTTTTGGGTCTTGATCTCGAACCTATCACGCCGCAATGGTTCGCCGCTCTTGTCTTTGGCCGGGGTTTTAGCCGCACGCGCATCGCCAAACCTGATCGCAGCGGTCACATCGCCCGGCTCTAGATCACGCCCCGATTGCAGCCGCGCATAAATCGAGTTGAGCGCATCGCTGGCCTTTTGGCGCGCGGCTGCCTCTCCCGTCAGCGCCAGCTCGTTGCCACGCCGCACGATCTGCACCGCGAACGCCTGCTCGACCTCGGCCAGATTGCAATCAAACGCGCCACAAAGGTCGATCAGCAGCCGGTTATCAGGGTAGTCCAACAAGGTTGGTGCCTGCGGGTCTGGCTGCGAGCCTGAGGTGGTGGGCTGGGCGGTGGTCGCCAATGATCTCTCCAACGTTAGATGTCGTTGCCGCTAAAATCGCGTTTTGCGCCGTCAAGTGCAAGAGAAACCACGCGATCTTGATGACCTGCGACAAAAAAGAAGCCGCCCGAAATATCCGGGCGACTCTATTCAGATTTTATTCATACCTGTGTGCTACCCCGATCAGAGGGGATCCGGCACCCAGTTCTTGAAC
>CAYPUW010000276.1:0-3507 GCA_964413925.1 uncultured Rhodobacter sp.
ATTATATCGGGCGCATACACGGTTACGGTGAATAATGACGAGCCGAAATCGACTTGATCGGACCAGCGGGCCGGTCGCTCCGGCCCGCATATTCTTATGACAGATAAAATCATTCTTTCGCTGAAGGGCCTGTCAAAGCGTTTTGGCAGCGTTCTCGCCGTTGACGATGTCAGCCTTGATTTGCACCGTGGCGAAGTTCTCGCCCTGCTTGGTGAAAACGGCGCGGGCAAGACCACGTTGATGAATATGCTGTTTGGCCATTACCTGCCCGATGCTGGCTCGGTCGAGCTGCGCGGCGATGACGATCAGATGCATCCGCTGCCGCTTGGCCATCCGCAATTGGCGCTTAAGGCCGGGATTGGCATGGTGCATCAGCATTTCACGCTGGCCGAGAACCTTTCGGCGCTGGATAATATCTTGCTGGGTGCCGAGCCGCTTTTAAGCTGGCGGCGCAACAGGGGGGCCGCGCGCGCCAAGGTGCAGCGGATCATCGAACGCACGGGTCTCATCGCCCCGCTTGATGAGCCAGTCGGTCGCCTCAGCGTGGGCGAGCGTCAGCGCGTCGAAATCCTCAAAGCGCTTTACCGCGATGCCCGTATTCTGGTGCTCGACGAGCCAACGGCTGTGCTGACCCCGCAAGAGGCCGACACGCTGTTTGAAAACATCGAAACCATGACCAAGGATGGTCTCGCGGTCATATTTATTTCACATAAGCTTAGGGAAGTGCTGGCCTTTTCGCAGCGCATCGCCGTGCTCAGACATGGGCGCAAAGTTGGCGAGATGCCAACCTCAGAGGCCGACGGCAGCTCAATCGCCCGCATGATGGTTGGGGCCGACACGCCGGCAACGCCGCGCCAAGAGATGAAACCGGGCGCGCCGGTGTTGGAACTGGAGGCGGTGACCGTTCGTGGCCAAAACACGCGCGACAGCCTCAAATCGGCGGTTTTGACCCTTCATGCCCATGAGGTGTTGGGGATTGCGGGTGTTTCCGGTAACGGTCAAACCGCGCTGGCGGGGCTGATCTCGGGCTTGGTCAAGCCACATACTGGCGAAATGCGTATAAACGGGCAGCGCATTGAGCGGTTTGAGCCAAGCGCCGTTATGGCCGCAGGTGTTGGCCGTATCCCCGATGATCGGCATCGCGACGGGGTGGTGGGCACCATGAGCGTTGCCGAAAACCTGATTATCGAGCGGCTTGATGACGTTGAGGTGCAAAACCACGGCTTTTTGCGCCGCCATGCGATCCGCAGTCAAGCAGAGGCCCTGAGTGAGGCCTATGACATCAGAGGGCCGGGCCAAGACGCAATGGCGCAGCTTTTGTCGGGTGGTAATTTGCAAAAACTGATCCTCGCGCGGGTATTTGAATGCGCCCCGAGCATTATTCTCGCCAATCAACCAACGCGGGGCCTTGATATGGGGGCGGCCGCCGAAGTGGCACGACGTTTGCTTGAGGCGCGGGCGCGCGGGGCGGGCGTTATCCTGATCTCCGAGGATCTCGATGAAATTATGGCCCTGTCGGACCGGATCATGGTGATCCATGACGGCGCGCTGGTCGAGGCGCGCACGATGGAGCGTGGGGCCATCGGCCTGATGATGGCTGGGGAGGCCGCACCATGATACGGATTGAACCACGCAATGCGCCCTCGCGGCTTTTGACCGTCGGCATTCCGGTGCTGTCGGCGTTGTTTGCGCTGCTGCTCGCAGCGATTCCACTGGCTCTGGCCGGGGCCAATGTGTTTGAGGCTTATGTGCAAATGGCCAAAGGGGTGTTTGGCTCGACCTTCGCTTTTACCGAGATGCTGACCCGCGCCACGCCTTTGATCTTCACTGGTCTCGCCGCCGCCATCGCCTTTCGCGCGCGGCTTTGGAATATTGGCGCGGAGGGGCAGTTTTACCTCGGAGCGATGGCGGCGGTTGCGGTTGGAACCGGGCAAATAGATGCGCCCGCCTATGTGCTGATCCCGATTGTGCTGTTCGCGGGTGCTTTGGCGGGGGCGCTCGGCATGGCTGGCCCTACATGGCTGAAGCTGCGTTTTGGTGCCGACGAGGTGGTCACGACCTTGCTCTTGAACTTCATCATCCTGATTTTCGTGCAGATGATGCTGGAAGGCCCGCTCAAAGATCCGATGGGTCTCGGGTGGCCGCAATCCATGCCGATTGTGGACAGCGCGACCTTGCCCAAGCTGGTGCCGCGAATGCGCCTGCATTGGGGGCTGGTGCTGGCGCTTGTCGCGGCGGTGATCGCGCAGATCATGCTTAGTCGCAGCACATGGGGCTTTCGCATCCGCGCCGTGGGCGAAAACCCGACCGCCGCGCGCCATGCCGGTATTCGCGTTAACAGAGTGTTGATGGGCGTGGCCGTGATTTCGGGTGCCTTGGCCGGATTGGCCGGGGTTAGCGAGGTGACGGGGTTGAAAGGTTATCTCACCTCTGATTTGTCGCCCGGATTTGGCTATACAGGCATCGTGGTGGCGATGCTGGCAGGCTTGTCGCCGGTCGGGGTGGTGATTTCAGCGATATTCATCGCCTCGGTTTTCGTCGGCGCTGATACCATGAGCCGGGCGATGGACGTGTCGAGCTATCTTGCCGATCTGGTGGTCTCCGTGTCGTTGATCTGTGTGCTGGTCGGCGGATTTATTGCCCGCTACCGTATCATATTCGGGCAATCCGTAAAGAGGGCCAACTGATGGACACACTGCAGTTTTTGTTGACCGACAGTTTTTGGGCCGCATCTTTGCGCATCGCCACGCCGCTGATTTTCGGCGTGCTTGGCGCGCTGATCTGCGAGCGTTCCGGTGTGCTTAATCTGGGGATTGAAGGGATTTTTGCCGCTGGCGCGATGGCAGGCTGGATGGCCGCATGGCTTGGTGCTGGCCTGTGGGGAGGGATACTGGTTGCCGCTATTGCCGGCGGATTTTTCGGTTTGATCCACGCCATATTAACGGTTCCCTTAGGCCTTTCGCAGCATGTTTCGGGGCTGGGAGTGACGATGTTTGCGACCTCAGTCAGCTATTTTGCCTATCGCACGGCTTTGCCCAATCTCAGCTCGCCGCCCCGGATCGAACCTTTTCGCGCGCTGGACATTCCCGGCCTTTCGGACATCCCGTTTTTCGGCCCGGTGTTATTTCAGCAAACCGCGCTGACGTGGCTCGCGCTATTTTTGGTGGTGGTGGTGTGGTGGGTGTTGAACCGCACGCCGCTCGGGGTGGCAATTCGTGCGGTTGGCGACAACCCCGATGCGGTGGATGCGCAAGGGTTGTCGGTCTATGCGCTGCGGATCGGCGCGGTCGTGGTCGGCTCTGCGGTGATGGCCATCGGCGGCGCGTTTCTCAGCATGTCAGCGTTTGACTCGTTCTTTTTCGGCATGGTCAACGGGCGCGGCTGGATCAGCATCGCGCTGGTGATTTTTGCCAGTTGGCGGCCGGGAAAGGCGCTTGTGGGCGCGTTGCTGTTCGGAGCGTTTGACGCTTTTCAAGTGCGCCTGCAAACTCAGGTTGGCGCATTTTT
>CAYPUW010000277.1:0-3507 GCA_964413925.1 uncultured Rhodobacter sp.
CATGAATGCTTGGATCCAAGTTTCAAGTGCAACAATTGAACTGAAGGCCGCGATCTCAGCGGCCATGAGGCCATCTTGAAATATCTGATCGAACATGGCGCGAATGACATCGCGGGGGTTTTCGCCCTAACGTTCAAGTCGGAGATGCGGATCGAGCGCGAGTGCTTTCTCGGGGCGGCCATTACAAACGGACAGCCAGCCGGCGGGGCTATGCCAACGGCACCAAGCCCGAGCGGATCGACAACCCGGCCGCCTGAAACCGTTGTTCAGGTCAGGCTAATTGATAACATTTCGCCCGAGCCGCATCGGCCCAAGATCATCTATGGTGAACTGAGACCTTACAAAATCTCTGGGCAGCCGGTGGTCCAGACATAGCGACGCGACCGCTCGTGCGAGGGCAGGGGCCATCATGATCCCATAGCCACCTTGACCGGCGAGCCAGACAAAATTGGCCACGGTGGTATCTCGCCCGACCACCGGGCTTTCGTCAGCGACAAAGGATCGAAGCCCGGCCCATTTATGCGCGATGCGACGCACTGTGATCAGGGTCTCGCGCTCGATCCAGTCGGCCAGAACGGCCACGTCCATTTCATCTGGCTGCGCGTCCTGAGGCGTGGTCGGCGTCGCGTCTCCCGGAGAGGCCATCAACTTGCCAGCCTCCGGTTTCACATAAGCGTCATTGCTGGCAAAATCTATACAAGGCAAGGCGTTAACAGGATCACCAGTAGGAGCATCGACAATGATCGCGGTGCGCCGTTTGGCCACTAGTCCAATCCGCGAGGCCCCCGCGAGCGCGCCGATTTCATCAGCCCAGGCCCCCGCCGCGTTGATAACGGTTTTCGCGCGATAAGTACCTTTGGCCGTGGTGACAGCCCATGTGTCGGCCTCATGTTTCAATGCGGTGACAGGCGCGCCGGTCACAACCTGACCGCCACGTTTTTTGAACCCTTTCAGGTAGGATTTCAGTAGGGCGGCGACATCAATATCGGCCACGCCTTCTTCATAGGCGGCGCGACTAACGCGCTCGGGGCGCAGGAACGGAACCATGGCCAGCACATCTTTGGGTGACATTTCGACCACCGGATTGCTGCTGGTCGAGGCTTTGATCACGGCGTCAAGCCGCGCCTCGTCTCCCGGTCCGGCAACGGCCAAGGCCCCTCTGGGATGGAGGAGCGGCCCATCGGTAAAGCCATCGGGCGGTGCGTGAAAAAACGGCTCGCTCAGCGCATTGATCCGGCGCACAAGCGGTGTGCCGTAGTTGCGGGTAAAAAGCGCGGCCGACCGCCCTGTGCTGTGATAACCGGGATGTTGCTCGGCCTCAATCAGCAACACGCAGGACTGGGCCGCAAGCTCAAAAGCGGCCGACGCGCCGGCCATGCCTGCACCGATCACGACGAAATCATAGACCATGCTCTGGCACCCTTTCACACCGCACACGCGGAATGCGGTGCCAGTCGGATTATATAGCGCGAAGTTAAAAGGCTTTGCAAGTTTTAAAAAATAGATTGACTTGGTGAAAGTTTTATTACATTTCTTGTGGCAGAGACCACGGGGGGACCATGCCAAAATCATTGCGAGCACGCTTGTCAGACGCCAATTCCTTTGCCACCAAGGCAGAGCGAACGCTGGCCAATTATATGCTGGCAGAGCTTGCAACATTGCCCTTTGAAACCGCCGCCAGTCTGGCCAAAAAGGTCGCTGTCAGCGAGCCGACCGTCGGGCGTTTCTGCCGCACGTTAGGATATAAGGGCTTCAAGGATTTCAAAAGCCACCTGCGGCTGGACATGGGCGACCAACCCTGGCTGATCGGTGACAGGCTGAGCGATCTTCGGGCGCGCAATCTTGCGGGCGAAAACCAACTCGTCCGCGGACTGGAGCTTGAGATGGCCGCCTTGGTTGCGGTCTATGAAATCGCCAATTCCCCCGGCTGGGAAAGTGCCGTGAAACGTCTTGCCACGGCGAAAATGGTTTTCGCCACCGGGTTTCAGACCGAACGGGGCATGGCACAGATCTTCGTCAATCAATTGCAGTATCTGCGCGACGGGGTCGAGCTTCTGGACCTTGCAGGCGGTAACTTTGCCCAATTGCTGGTGCGCGATAACCCGGATGCAACGCTGGTTATCTTCGAGGCCCGCCGGTATTCGCGACTGGCGCGCGACCTCGCCATCGAGGCCAAGGCCGCTGGCATCCCCGTCACCCTGATCACCGACCCTTATTGCGACTGGGGCCGCGAGGTTGCCGATGAAATGTTCGTGGTCCCCACACAGTTCAACCTGTTTTGGGAGTCGACCGCGCAGATGGCCAGTCTTGCCAACCTGCTGATTAACGGCGTTTTCATGCAGCTCGGACCCGAAGTTGAAGATCGCATGAACCGCATCGCATCGCTTTATGACCGGTTCACCGGCCATGTGGGGAGCGCGCCATTTACACATAAAGAGTAATTTACCGACCTGATTGAACTGCCAACCACAAAAGGACAAAACCAATGGGATATACCACCAAGATCAAACTACTGTCGGGAGCAGCGCTGCTTGCTGTAGGGTTCCTGACCACCGCCGCGATGGCGCAAGAGGCGACGATTGCCTTTTCCGCGGACGAACTGGGATCAACCTCCTATAATCCGGTAACCGCGAGCAATCTCAACTCGGCGGCATCGTTGATTTATGACCGATTGGTCGAACAAGACGCCGACCAATCCTATCATCCACATCTGGCCACCTCGTGGGACGAAGCCCCAGATGGCATGTCGTGGACGTTCCATCTGAAGGATGGCGTCAAGTTTCATGATGGCACGCCGTTCAACGCACAGTCGGTTGCCGACTGGATTCCAGACTTTGCCGGGACCGAGAACGCCTATCTTGTGGCGGCGATTGACAAGGTCGAAGTCATCGACAATCTGACCGTCAAATTCGTGATGAAGCGTCCTGAGCCTAACCTCCTTTACAACCTGTCGTCGACCTTCATGGGCATACCGGGGCAAGCGTCCTATGAAAAATTGGGCGATGATTTCGGTGTAACCGCTGCGGTCGGCACCGGTCCCTTCAAGCTGAAGAAGTTCGACATCGGTCTTGATACGGTTCTGGTGCGAAACGATGCCTATGCCTGGGCCTCGGATCTGTCAAAAAATCAGGGTCCGGCGCATCTGAAACAGATTACTTTTCGTGAAATTCCCGACCAGTCCACCGCCTTTCTAGAGCTTAAGACCGGCGGCCTTGACATGTTGCTGGGCGTGCCGACGGATTTCTTGCAAATCCTCAAGAAGGAAAAGAACATCGCGGTGATCCAGATGCCCGGAACCGGCATTTATTACATGCCGATCAATGTCACGTCGGCCCCGTTTACCGACATCAGGGTGCGTGAGGCCACTGCACTTGCGATCAATCAAGAGGCTATCGTTGCCTCCATTTACCACGGCGTAGGTGCCCCGGCGCATAACTTCCTGATTTCGTCCTTGCCGGCGGCAGATGTAAAACCCTCGCTCAATATCTCCTACAACCCTGAAAAAGC
>CAYPUW010000278.1:0-3504 GCA_964413925.1 uncultured Rhodobacter sp.
GTGATGCGGTTACGCTGCAGGATGTAGCGCTTGAGCAAGTTACGTTATCTCTCGTTTGTGATCACAAACAAATATGGGGCGATTTTGACGATACCATGATCTCACAGGCGCTGATAAACTTGATCAAGAACGCCGGGGAAGCGATTGAAACATATACGGAAACCCTAGACGAGAACTCGGATTACCTCCCGGAAATTCGGATTGTCGTCGAGCAAAAGCAGACCAAAACAGAAATAAAAATTATCGATAACGGTGTTGGACTACCCAAAAATCGCGCGCGATTGTTTGAGCCATACGTCACACATCGCGACAAGGGCACGGGGCTTGGTCTGTCAATCGTTAAGAAAATAATCGAGGAACATGGCGGCTCGCTTGAACTTTTGGACGCCGCACCGTTTGAGAACAGCACAAGATTTGGGGCTATGGCGCGTATAATATTGCCACATACAGCCCTGAATAAACGCGCTTTGGGCAAGAAAAACGTGGCCTGAGCGGAAGATAAGGAAAAGATACATGGGCGATATACTGGTCGTTGACGACGAAAAAGACATCCGTGATCTGATCTCGGATATTTTAATTGATGAGGGCTATACCACGCGGCTTGCCGGTGATTCCGACAGCTGTATGCGCGAAATAAACAGCGAGGCCCCGGACCTTATTATTCTTGATATTTGGCTCAAGGATAGCCGGATGGACGGGATCGACATTCTCAAAACCACCCGGCGTGACAATCCCGACATCCCCGTGGTGATCATTTCCGGCCACGGTAATATCGAAATTGCGGTCGCAGCGGTCAAGCAGGGGGCGTATGATTTTATCGAGAAGCCCTTCAATATCGACCAGTTACTTGTGGTTATCAGCCGGGCGATGGAAGCGTCGCATTTGCGGCGTGAAAACTCCAACCTGAAAGTTTCAGAGGCCACCTCGTCGGTGATGATTGGATCATCTTCATCGTTCAAGCTATTGAAAACACAGCTTGATAAAGTGACCCGGACCAATGGCCGTATCTTGCTGACCGGACCAGCCGGTGTGGGAAAAGAAGTTGCTGCGCGCTATATTCACGCAAATTCGGATCGCGCAAAAAACCCGTTTGTGTCGGTCAACTCGGCCTCGGTCGAGCCGGACCGGATGGAGGAGGTGCTGTTTGGTCGCGAAACCGCCGATCGCGGCTATGAACCGGGGCTGTTTGAAGAGGCACATGGCGGCATCCTGTTCTTTGACGAAATCTCGGATATGCCCATTGGCACGCAATCAAAGATTTTGCGTGTGTTGGTGGATCAGCAGTTCCAGCGGGTTGGCGGGGCAGATAAGGTGCGGGTTGACCTTCGGGTTATCTCCTCTACAAACAAGGACTTACAGGCCGAAATTAAAGAAGGTCGCTTTCGCGAAGAGCTGTATCATCGCCTGAATGTGGTGCCAATTTCGGTGCCGTCACTTGAAAGTCGGCGCGAAGACATCCCCGAATTGACCAAGTTTTTCATCGAGGAGTTGAACAAAACGCAGGGGCTGCCGATGCGTAAATTGTCCAACGAGGCCGAAGCGCTGCTGCAAACCATGAGTTGGCCGGGCAATATCAGGCAGCTCAAAAACATCATCGAACGGGTGCTGATCCTTGGCCCTGATAGTGGCGTGATTGACGCAAAAGAGTTGCCCGACAGCGAGGGCGCGCCGGGAGACGCCTCTGCATCCGGCATTTCCAGCAACCTCGCGACCCTGCCATTGCGCGAGGCGCGCGAGATGTTTGAACGCGAGTATTTGATGACGCAGATCAATCGTTTTGGCGGCAATATCTCGCGTACCGCCAATTTCGTCGGCATGGAGCGCTCAGCCCTGCATCGCAAGCTCAAATCCCTGAACGTTGTGACCTCTTCAAAATCTGGGGCCAGAGTCGCGGAATTGAGCCAAGACGACAGCGCGCATAATCACGAGCCGTGATCGGGAATTGACGTGGACCTCAGGGTTTGCGACATAGGCCACGCAGAACCCGTGGGAGACCGTAATGAAGGTCATTATCTGTGGCGCGGGCCAGGTTGGCTGGCAGATCGCGCGCCATCTTTCGTCTGAGAAGAACGACGTCACTGTCGTTGACAATAACCCGGATTTGGTGCGCCGTGCGACGGACTCGCTTGATGTTGGCGGGATCACCGGATTTGCCTCTTATCCCGATATATTGGAGCGGGCAGGCGCGCGCGATGCCGATATGATCATTGCCGCGACCTTCTCGGACGAGGTCAATATGGTCATCTGTCAGGTGGCTCATTCAGTGTTTTCAGTGCCGCGCAAAATCGCACGTCTGCGGGCGCAGAGCTATCTTGACGCGATTTATTCCGACCTCTACCGACGCGATCACATGCCGATTGACGTGGTGATCTCGCCGGAAAAAGAAGTAGCCGAGGCCGCGATCCAGCGACTGCAATCGCCGGCAACTTTTGACACAGAACTATTTTTAGACGGCAAAGCGCAACTGATCGGCGTGGCCCTTGACGAGAGCTGCGCGGTTTTGAACACCCCGCTGCGCCAATTGTCCGAGCTGTTTTCAACCCTGCGCGCCATCGTGGTTGCGGTGCGGCGTGACGGCGTTTTGTTTGCACCAGAGCCGGGCGATCAGCTTTTCGCCAAGGATCAGATCTATATTTTTACCCACACAGAAGACCTTGGTCGCACGCTCGAGATATTTGGCAAGTCGGTCAAAAAACGTGAGCGGGTGATTGTGATTGGTGGCGGGAATGTTGGTCTCGCCGTGGCCAAAAGCTTGGAGGAGCGTATCGACCGCATCCGCGCCAAGGTGATTGAGCGGGATCGTGACACGGCGGAAAAAGCGGCCGACGCGCTGGAAAGAACCATTGTTTTACATGGTGACGGCCTTGATCTTGACCTGCTCAACGAGGCTAATATCGACAAAGCTGATGCGGTTTTGGCGGTTACTGACGACGACAAAACCAACCTTTTAGCCTGCGCGCGCGCCAAGGCGGCGGGCTGTTCCATGACCATTGCGCTGGTCAATGATCCGACGCTTGGCTCGCTGATGGCCCCGTTGGGAATTGACGCGTTTGTCAATCCGCGCACCACCACGGTGTCGTCGATTTTGCGCCATATTCGCCACGGGCGCGTGCGCGAGGTTTACTCCATCGGTGATGCAGAGGCCGAGGTGATCGAGGCACAGGTTCTGGCCCCCTCGCCAATCGCCGACAGACGCATTCGTGATATCGAGTTCCCCGAGGGCGTGTTGGTTGGCGCGATCAAAAAGGGCAACGAGGTGATTTGCCCAACCGCCTCCACCCTGATCGAAGAAGGGGATGTGATCGCTCTGTTTTGTATGGCCGTGGACGTTCCAGAAGTCGAGCGCCTGCTTCAGGTCAGCATCGACTTTTTCTGATCCGATGATGGCCGCTATTCGCAGATTGCCGTTTTTAGTGATCCTCATGGGGGTGTTTGCGCTGGCGATGCTGGTGCCGATGGCCCATGCCATTCGTCTTGGCGACTATTTTACCGCTCGGGTGTTTC
>CAYPUW010000279.1:0-3497 GCA_964413925.1 uncultured Rhodobacter sp.
TTTGGGGGCGACCTTGCATTTGCGCAAAGGTGAGACCACGCGCAGCCTGCCGATTGAGGATTTTTTCGTTACTTACGGCCAACAAGACATCACCGAGGGCGAGTTCGTGGCCGCGATCTCGATCCCGCGTCAGGTTGATAATCTGAAATGTTATAAAATATCCAAACGGTTCGATCAGGATATCTCGGCGGTGTGCGGCTGCTTTAATATTGTGATCGACAACGAAACCGTTACCTCGGCGCGCATCGCGTTTGGCGGCATGGCTGCGACCCCGAAACGGGCCGCACATGTAGAGACCGCGCTGGTTGGCAAACCGTGGAGCGACGAAACCATTCGCGCCGCTCTTGATGAATTTGCTCGCGATTATGCGCCGATTGCCGACATGCGCGCCTCGGCCAAATATCGCGCCGAAATCGCGCGCAATCTGTTAACGCGGTACTTTGCCGAAAGCCAGCTTGGCCAGAAATACACCCGCGTTCTGGAGGTCAGCCCATGAGCGTTGCCAAACCCCTGCCCCACGACGCCGCCCCTTTGCACGTCACGGGAGCCGCGCGCTATGTGGACGACATCCCGACACCTGCCGACACGCTTAGCCTTGCTTTCGGCCTGTCCAAAATCGCTCGCGGAGAAATCGAGGCGATGGATCTTGACCCTGTGCGCCGCGCGCCGGGGGTGGTTGCGGTGCTGACGGCGTTGGATTTACCCGGTGCCAATGACGTCTCGCCTGCCGCCCATGACGAGCCGCTTTTGTCGGACGGAACCGTTCACTATGTGGGCCAGCCGATGTTTCTGGTCATCGCCAACAGCCATCTTGAGGCGCGCAAAGCGGCCAAGCTGGCCGAGGTCGATTATGTCGAGCAAACCCCGGTTCTAAGCATTGACGAGGCGCTTGCAGCGGGAACTTGTTTTGAGGCTCCGCTTGAGTTCGTCAAAGGCGCGCCCGAAGAAGCGATTGCCAAATCCGCCCACCAAATCGCCGGGCAGATGGAGGTCGGTGGCCAAGAGCATTTCTATCTGGAAGGCCAAGTCGCGCTGTCGCTGCCGCAAGAGGATGGCGATATGCTGGTGCATTCCTCGACCCAGCATCCGACCGAAATTCAACATAAAGTGGCCGAGGCGCTGGGCCTGTCATTCAATCGCGTCAGGGTCGAAATCCGCCGCATGGGCGGTGGTTTTGGCGGCAAGGAAAGCCAAGGCAACGCGCTGGCAGTGGCCACGGCGATTGCGGCGCGCCTGACCGGCAAGCCGTGCAAAATGCGCTATGATCGCGATGACGATATGATCATCACCGGCAAACGCCATGATTTTCGCATCACTTATCAGGCCGGATTTGATGGCGAGGGTCGCATCAATGGCGTGGTTTTCACCCAATATGCCCGCTGTGGCTGGGCGCAAGATTTGTCGTTGCCGGTGGCGGATCGCGCCATGTTGCACGCTGATAACGCCTATCACTTGGCGCATGCGCGCATCCTGTCGCATCGGTTGAAAACCAACACGGTTTCCAACACCGCGTATCGCGGTTTTGGCGGGCCGCAAGGGGTGATCGGCATCGAGCGGGTAATTGACGAGATCGCTTGTCATCTCGGCAAAGATGCGGCGGATGTGCGCGAGATTAACTATTACGCGCCGCTCAAAGCCAAAGCCGGCCAGACCACGCCGTATCATATGGAGGTCACCGACAGCGTCATTGCCGATCTGGTGCAGGGCCTGAAGAAATCCTCGAAATACGCGGCACGGCGGCGTGAAATTGCCAAGTGGAACGCCAAAAACCCGATCCTGAAAAAGGGCATAGCGCTGTCGCCGGTCAAGTTCGGGATTTCGTTCACCCTGACTTTTCTCAATCAGGCAGGCGCGCTGGTGCATGTCTATGCCGACGGCTCGGTGCATCTCAATCACGGCGGCACCGAGATGGGGCAAGGCCTGTTTACCAAGGTCGCCCAAGTGGCTGCCGACATGTTTGGCCTGCCGCAAGACGCGATCAAAATCACCGCGACCGATACTGCCAAGGTGCCAAATACTTCGGCCACAGCGGCCTCCTCCGGCTCTGACCTCAACGGGATGGCGGTGAAGGCGGCGTGTAATCATATTCGCACGCGGCTGATTAAATTCCTGAAAGAAACCCACAAAGTTCGCGCCTCGGAAATCAAATTCAAGGACGGGATGGTCAAGGTTGGGGCGCAAAGCCTGACCTTCGCCGAGGTCGCCAGTGCCGCCTATCAGGCGCGGATTTCCCTATCCTCGACCGGATTTTACGCCACGCCGGATATTGTCTGGGACCGCATGAAGGGCCGTGGGCGACCGTTTTATTATTTCGCATATGGGGCCGCCGTGAGCGAGGTGGTGATTGACACGCTGACCGGCGAGAACCGGATTTTGCGCACGGATATTGTTCACGATGTGGGCCGCTCGCTGAACCCTGCGCTCGATATCGGCCAGATCGAAGGGGCCTATGTGCAGGGCGCTGGCTGGCTGACCACGGAGGAGCTGGTTTGGAGCGATAAGGGCGCGCTGACCACTCACGCCCCCTCGACCTATAAAATCCCCGCCTGCTCTGATCGCCCCGAGATTTTCAATGTGGCGCTTTATAAACGCGGCGTTAACCAAGAGCAGACTATATATCGCTCCAAAGCGGTGGGCGAGCCGCCGTTTATGCTCGGGATCAGCGCTTATCTGGCGCTATGCGACGCGGTTGCGGCGTGCGGAGATGGGACCAGCTATCCTGATCTCGATGCCCCTGCCACGGCTGAGCGTGTGCTTTTCGCGGTCAAATCGCAACGAGAAACCTTGCAAGAAATCCAAAAATCCGGCGACAAACATGGGGTTTGATCTGGCTCAGTTGACCAAGGCCGTGGCGCGCCATAGCCATGTTGCGCGGATTGTTGTCAGCGACACCAAAGGCTCGGTCCCGCGCGATCAAGGAGCTGCGATGCTGGTGTGGCAAGGCGGGCAATCGGGCACGATTGGCGGCGGCACTCTGGAGTTTCAGGCAGTGAAATCCGCGCGCGAGGCTCTTGGCTCAGACGCGCCTTGGCAGCGCCATCAAACCCGTTTTCCGCTGGGTCCAGCCTTGGGCCAATGCTGCGGCGGCTCGGTCACCTTGCTCACGGAACTGTTTGGCGAGGTTGAATGTCAGGCGATTGAGGCTCTGGCTAAATCCGGCGAGATATTTACGCGCGCGCTTGCCTCGGGGCACGCTCCTGACACCCAATCCGCTGGCAACCTGATGTCGGAGCGGTTCACCAAAACAGCCACCCCCTTGTGGATTTACGGCGCGGGTCATGTTGGCCGCGCGCTGGTGGATATTCTGCCCGCGCTTGGCTATGACATCACTTGGGTTGATACTGGCAGCGAGCGGTTTCCCGACGCGCTGCCCGAGGGCGTGGCCCCGCTGGTTTCAACCAATCCGGCGGCTGCGGTTGCCTATGCGCCAAGGGATGCCGCGCATCTGGTGCTGACCTATTCCCACGCTTACGATCTGGATATCTGCCATCAAATCC
>CAYPUW010000280.1:0-3496 GCA_964413925.1 uncultured Rhodobacter sp.
GCCATTAACCTTGACGGGCAGATTATAAACATCTTTTGGATCGTTAAAAGCCGAGGGGATTTTGACCGAGAATGTCCCATTGGCGGTCTCGATCTTACCGGCGGCGATAAGCTGGTTGTTCTTGGTCACCACGTTGATCAGCTCGCCAGCGGTGACGTTATAGGCCTCAAGCTTGAGCGGGTCGATCACCACCTCAAGCATCTCGTTGCGATGCCCAGCCAGAACCGCCTCCAGCACCGGCGGAAGACCTTGAAGAACGTCTTGTAAGTCTTTGGCTACACGCAATAAAGTTCGCTCTGGCACCTGTCCAGATAAGGCAACCACAACCACCGGAAATTGCGAGAAGTTGATCTCGTTGATCAGAGGTTGTTTGGCTCCGTCCGGGAAGTTGCCAGCCGCCTGACTGACCCGGTCGCGCACATCGGCAATGATCGCCGATTTGTTCCAGCCAAACTTGAACTCCAGCGCCACGCCGCCATAGCCCTCGGCGGCGGTGCCGGTCATGGTTTTAAGGCCGCTCAGATCGCGCAGCTTGGTCTCCAGCGGCTTGACGATCAGTTTTTCTGCGTCCTGCGCCGAGATACCCGGAAACGGCACCGACACGAACAGCGCGGGGATGTCAATGTCGGGCGAGCCTTCTTTGGGCAGGCCAAAATAGGCGACCCAACCCGCGCCAAGCGACATCAACACCAGCGCGAAAATCATGCGTGCGCGTGCAGCGGCCCAGTCGACCAATCCGTTCATTTCGCGGCCTTTTTATAGGTCACGCTAACTTGCCGTCCGTCGATGACATATTCTTGCCCCACCACGATCACATCGACCTGCTCGGGCAATCCTGACAACCAAACACCCTTGGTGCTGTCGCGAATTATTTCGACCGGCATGAATTTGGCGCGCCCGTCCACCACCGCGCGAACGCCTAGATTGCCGCCATCATCCAGCGTCAGGGCCGATTGCGGCAAAAGATGCGCGCGCGCACCGCTATAAGAGATGAATATCTCGGCGGTCGAGCCATCGCGAATGGCCATATCCGGGTTGGGAACCGTCACTTCGATGCGAAAGGTGCGGGTTTGCGGATCAGCCGAGCGCGACAAAAACGAGACCGTTCCTGCGACCTCGCGACCATCCACCAGCCGCCCTCCGGCTTGGGCGCCAAATTTGATCCGGCCAATATCCTGCTCGGGAACAAAACCCACAAGCTTGATTGGATCGAGCTGCAAAACATTGCCACAAAGCGCGCCCGGTTGCAGTAAGGCCCCTAGCTGCGCGGTGTCGCTTTCCAGCAAGCCATCAAACGGCGCGCGAATGCTCAGACGGGTGATTTCGCGCGTGGCCCGCTCGAACCCGGCCTGCGCGGTTTTCAGCCCGGCACGACGAGCGGCAGCGACCGTTTCAGAGCCAAAGCCCTTTTTGGCAAGGCTGGTTGCGGCGGTTTCGTTAATCTTGGCCTCGGCCAAACGAGCTTGGGATTCAAGTAGCGCCACCTGTCGGTTGCCCACATCAAGCTGGCACAATAGCTGGCCTTCACGAACAAAACTGCCCTTTTGCAAAGGTTCCGAAATCACCAGACCGGAGGTCTCGGAACGTACATCAATATTGCGTGCAGCTTCGGTGCGCCCGCGCAGCACAAGCCCGCTAACGACTTGTTGTGCAACAGATTTTTTAACCAGAACCGAGACTGGCGGTCGCGCGGCCAGCTCAATCGGTGCCACCTTTTTGGGTGCGGTTTCAGCAACTTTGCCGCCATTGGCAAAGGCCACCAGTTGGGGGCGCTCAAACAGGGCGAAATACATCGCAATGGTCACCACAATGGCCGTCAATACCGGAAAGAAACGCATGGCTTGCCCTTTTTTGTTCCTAATATCCGCCCCAAATTCAATGATGCGGTCGGTCTACTCTCGTGTTGATTGGTCCGCTTTAGCCCATAGCAAAGCATGCATTGGACCGGATGGTTCACTGGAATTTTGTACTACTTAAGTGCTTGGTATTGTCGAAACAAGGCGCGAAAATTAAACTTATGTAAGGTTGCGTTATTGCACCTACGGGTGCGCGCAGGGTTTTCTCGCACTGCTTCATATTGTCTTATGCGCTATTTTTTGCGCTGCATCGCTGCGGTCACAGCGGCGTTATGGCCGCAAATCCGGCGTGATTGACACTTGGCAATCGCCACCGCTTCGCGCTAAGACATCCTCATAACACGTCCTTGACCGAACAAATGACAACGGAGGCCGCTTTGAGCGACACAGATTCCTTTATCGAAGAAGTCACCGAGGAAGTTCGGCGCGACAAGTTGTTCGCCGCCATGCGCAAATATGGCTGGATTCCCATTCTGGCCGTGCTGCTGCTTGTGGGCGGGGCCGCTTACAACGAGTGGCGCAAAGCCTCCGAGCGCAGCGCCGCACAGGATTTGGGCGACGCCATCTTGCAGGCCACCGCCAATAACGACGTGGCTGCGCGCCCTGAGTTGTTGGCGAAAGTCACCGCAAGCCAGAATAGTTCCAAAGTTTTTCTCGATATGTTCGAGGCAGCTGCCTTGGCCGAGGCAAAAGACAAAACGGCGGCGCTTAAGATATTGGACAAGATCGCTACCAACACCGATGCGCCCAAGATTTACCAGCAACTTGCCTTGCTGAAGTCCGTGATCTTGCGTGGTTCGGATCAGGATAAAGCGAACCGGCTGGCAAGTCTAAAAATCCTGTCGGCAGCCGGAAACCCGTTCAGGGTACTGGCATTAGAGCAAACCGCGCTCGCTTATGTCGATTATGGAAACAATACCAAAGCAATCGAGGTATTGCGCACGATTTTGGACGAACCGGGCGCAACACAAGGCTTGCTTCAAAGAGCGCAACAGTTAATTGTGGCACTAGGCGGTACGATCTCTAACGGCTAGCGTTGGATTGTCGAGCAAATACCCCGGCAAAGCGTGATTTGATCTCGTAGCCGGAACAATAAGGGGCCAAGCAGAGTGAAGCTGAACCAGTCGATTATCATAACCCTCGCGGCCGGGCTTTTGCTTGCGTCCTGTGCCAAAAAAGAGGAAATTCTGCCTGGGCAGCGCTTTGATGTTCGCACGCCGTTAAGCGAGACTTTGCAAAATTCTGACGCGTCGACGCCAGTTGCTGACGTGCCGGCTGCGGATTTGATTGTTAACCGCGTGGCCAAGATCAAGCTGCCCAAAGAAGTTAATGTTTCAAGCTGGACCCATCTTAATGGCAACCCTGAACACCGGCCCGGAAATCTGCGGCTGGCGCGTGATCTGACGCGGCTGTGGTCGGCCAATATCGGTGCTGGCAACGAGCGCAAGAGCCGCATCACCTCAAACCCCATCATTGCCGGCGGCCTGATTTACACGCTGGATTCCCAATCGCGAGTGATGGCAACCTCGCCGATCGGCTCGGCCACGTGGGTGCGTGTTTTGACGCCGGCCTTTGACAAAACTGACGTAGCATCGGGCGGCGGTTTGGCTTATGCCAAGGTCATGCTCTACGCCACCACC